>JAAZAW010000201.1 GCA_012514125.1 Phycisphaerae bacterium
GAGAAATATTTGACAGGACGAAAACAACTTCCAAAAGAATTGCCGGCGTATTATGGTTTTGGCGATGAGAACGAAGCCATCGTTTGTGCGGATGAAATCGGTGCCGCATGGAAGAAATATCCGAATGCCATTCAATGGCTCAGGGATCAACATTAACACAAACAACACCAGACTTATCAGAATCAACCCCGGCAGGTTTTCCCGATGCCGCTCGATCACTGTTTCATCACATTCAGGAAAATGACACCGGATCGATCTGAGAACGTTTCCCCTACTCGTTATTCGTCGAGAAGGGTTCCGTTCCCTCGTTCAAGATCTTGATGTACCGCTGATAGATAAACTGTCGATTGCGACGTTTGCCGGTCAGTTCCTTGACGATTCCGATCTTCTGGAGATGAATCAGAGATACTGTCACCGTCGGCACGGAAAGAGCCAATTCCTCCGCCGCTTTCATAATCGAGCAGACCGGATGCTTTTGCATATAGCTTAACAGTCTCAGAGCAGAGCCTGAAGCCCGTCCCAGTAATTCGACTTTTTTCCGATCGTCATCGAAAAGTTTGATAAGACGCTGGATAGTCTTGACCGCCTGCTGTGACGTTTCGATGATCCCATTGAGGAAAAATGCCAGCCACATCTCCCAGTCACCTTCCATTCGCACTTTTTGCAGCAGATCGTAATAATCCTGTCGATGGGTCTTAAAATACAGACTCAAGTAGAGCATAGGAGCCGTCATCGCCTTGGCCTCACACAAGATCAGTGTGATCAGCAATCGTCCCAATCGACCATTGCCATCCAAGAAGGGATGAATCGTCTCGAACTGAACGTGAGCCAAAGCCACTTTGACCAAGAGCGGTAACTTCACAGGCTCATCGTGCAAAAATTTTTCCAGGGCACCCATACATTCGATGACCTTATCCGGTGGCGGCGGAACAAAATGGGCGTTGCCTGGTCGGGAACCGCCGATCCAATTCTGACTGCGTCGAAATTCCCCAGGGTTCTTCTGGCTGCCCCGTCCCTTGGTGAGTAAGACCCGATGAATCTCCCTGAGCAATCGCAGAGATAACGGCATCCCCTTCTTCAATCGCTCCAATCCATATTGTAAAGCCGCCACATAATTCGAAACCTCCTGGACATCATCCACCGGAACTCCGGGAATTTCCGCATCTTCAAACAACAGTAAATCGGTCAGCGACGATTGGGTTCCTTCGATCTGCGAGGAGAGGACCGCCTCTTTTCGGATGTACATGTAAAGGAAGAGCGATGGGTCCGGCAGCAGAGTCGACATCCCATCCAAACGTCCCAAGGCGATCATCGCCTGATCCAGAAGATCCCGCAGTTCCCCGTCGATCTGGACCGGCGGACTCGGAGGTAAGGGCTGAGGCACAAATGCCTTACATTTTTCCCCTACCGTAGAGATGATCTCATAATGTCCGATTGATTTTCGTTTCATAGGGCTTACCCAGGTTTCCTTTAATATGAAATTTACTATTAAAGGATATATCGCTTTAGTTTAATAGTCAATGCCGTAATTAAAGTTTCCTTTAACGAGATTCAGAGGACTTTTATACCAAGCAATCAAAAGGAACTTCTCCAGCCTCCCATTTTCACATATACCACCAGACTGACCACGATCAACCCTGGCAGGTTTTTCCGATCCAGCCCAATCAAGATTCCCTATTAATCAGGAAAATCCCACACGAACGATCTGGCAACGTTCCAGAACTATACAGCAAAAACAATCTATGCATCTGGCATCTCTGTCGGTTCTTCCTCCCCCACCAATGCCTGGATCACCTTTGCCGCCTGTTCATGATGAGGCTTTTTGAAAACCAATTCCATTCTTCCATCAAACAACTAATACGCATTCCACTTAATCTTTGCTTCCACCCTGTCGCTTCGACCCATTCGACAAGCTCAGGGACCACAGGCTCAGCGACCGAAATTTTGATATTTGTAATGCTACGACACGACTAAATCAAAAGCGTATCAGGCACCTCGTTATCTGCGGTAAAAGCGGTGTGTGACTAAATTTCCTGGTGACCTGGAAATGGCCATCTCCCTTCCGTCATCCCCGCCTTCGCGGGGATGACGGGAAAAAGGACTGCCAGAAAATTTGGGCAGACACGTAAAAGCGATCGACTAAAATCAGCCTTGCAAAAAGGGAAAAGAATGATATTTTTTATACCAAGCGGTTGATTTTGAATGCGTCTGCCGTGTCGGTTAAAAACAACCATTGACAAGTTTGAAAGGATTACGATGACATCATTATTCCGATATAGTTCTTCACCCGCGATTGTACCACAAACAGGTTGTGATTGGGCCGATACAATGGTGCTCAATCCGGCGATGATTCAAGATCCGAAAACTCATCGGCTGCACATGCTCTTTCGGGCGACAGGTCCCTGGCCAAAGAAGCAGATGGCCGGTAAACCCTTGCCTTATCCGATTTTTCTGGGGTATGGCTATAGTGACGATCTGGGCGAAACATGGCAGGCCGATTTTTCGCGTCCGGCTTTGGCTCCGGTACTGGCTTATGAAAAGGAAAATATCTGGATCAATAATATTCACGGGCATCGGGTCGTGAATTACGCCAACGGCTGTATCGAAGATCCGCGATTACACTATGTCGATGGGACGTTATATCTGACCGTTGCCTGTCGGATGTTTCCACCGGGACCGTATTGGGAGCATGATGAACCAACGCAGTGTTGTCCGGCCTGGATTCACGATGTTGACCAACCTTTGGGTATCGCAGCGAGGACCAATCTGACGGTGACGGTGTTGTATCAGGTGGATCTGGACCGATTAACAGCCAAGGATTATGAACACGCGTTTGCTTATGTAACGCATCTGACCGATCCGGAAGTCAGCGACAACCGGGACGCTTTTTTGTTTCCGGAAAAGCTGATCATTGACGGTCAGCCGCAGTACGTAATGATTCATCGACCCCGGGAGCCTCATACTTTTGCAGGTGGCCGGCAGGGGGTATCTCCTTCCATTTTCATTGGTTCGGCGACACGCCTGGAGGATTTTCCGACCCATCAGGCCCGACATAAGTTGCTGGCAGAACCGATGTTCGACTGGGAAGGCAATCGCATCGGCGGAAGCTTTCCTCCGATCAAAATCTCGAGCAATGAGTGGCTCCTCGGCTATCACGGCAAAAAAGATGATGCCACAGGTTATACGCAGTCCTTTATGATCTTGAAACAGGAATCGGGGCAGTTTCCCAGGGTGATCCACCGTTGTCCGGATCGATTGATGTACGCCCGGCAGCCGTGGGAGTTGGAAGGTCGATTCAAAATCCCATGCCTCTTTTCATGCAGTGGTGTGGTTGTCGGTGAGGACCTGATCATCGGTTATGGAGTAGCCGATGAGCGTGTTGGAATTGCCAAAGGGTCGTTTTCGACTCTCATTTCCTATCTTCGTCAATATGATGAGGCCGGGAACAAAAATATTTCTTAACGCTTAACGGAAGAAATTCATCTATTGCGTTGGTGTAGTTTATGAAGTCTCGTTTGGGAACAATTTTTACACTGTTGATCGAGTCGTGTCGTCGTTTCGGAGCCTGAGGAAAGCTCACGGGGCTTTCGCTTGCTTACGCCACGTCGCTTCGGCAGGCTCAGCGACCGAAGTTTTGATCGTTTTAATACCACGATACGATTAAATCAAAAGCGTATAACTTTATGTTTTGGGCAGTTCCGCCACCCAGGTCGCGTGGGGCGGCAGGCTGATTGTTCGATTTTGATCTGCCGCTGGAGAAGAGGTCTGCCATATCGTTCGCGGTAGGGCGGGCAAAGTCAGTTCGACCGGTTCACGGGTCATATTGAAAATAAACCATATTTCATGATCAAAGCCCACACGTTTACGAATCCAAACTCCCTGCGGAGTGTCCTGCGATTGCCGCAAACCAAGGTGTTCCAGTAACCATTTGAGGGTCTCCACAGCGGGGGCTTGCCGGCGATCGGAATCGTTTACAGATACACCAGGCGGCAGAGTTATTACCGTGCCTTGGCCGTAAGAATGTTCAACCGCGGCAGGTTGGTTATTCTTCCAGGCGGCTAGAACTTTTCCTCCGCATAATTCAAAATCCACATAATAACGTTCCACGGAAAGTTTGGGACCTTGTGTGAATTCAAGATCATAAATACCCGGTTTTTTTGAGATAAAACGATCTTTTTCCCGACATCCCAGCAGATCGCTCAAGCCATGAGTGGGGCGAGTGGGACTGATCCAGGTATTTTCATCCCGGCAGGCAAAGGGATATTCGACAATCAACGATCCGCCGTTGCGGACAAAGTTTCTTAGCTGCTTTGCCAGTTGTGAATCGATGATCTCCGCAGCGCTGATATGAATTATTTGATAGGAACTCAGATCATCGCCCGGGATTACCCAATCGACCGTTTCACCTGCTATCAGATAAAGGGCATGGGCATTATGGATGGATTGTTTATAGAAATACTGTTTGGTTATTTTTTCATGCGAGGCTTCAAGATCTTCCATCGCATCAATTCTGGAAAGCACATCCGATTGACGGCTGTATAGCAGAGCAATGCGTGAAGGAGCTCGGTGTGTTCCGATAAGACGGTCTCCATGTTTTTTAAGGATATCCGCAATTCGATCCGCGACGTTACTTCGAGGAGTGGACGATCCGTTGATTTCCCGAAGGCCGAAACCATTGGCTTCGTTCCCCAATCGTTCCGATCGATACTGCCAGTAGGTAAACCCTGCGGCTCCACCGGCAATGGCCATCCAAATCAATTGGTTTAAGACCTGCGGATCAGGAGGCGGCCCCCAACCGCCCCAGTTGGGATAAAACTCATGACACCAGTACATGGGGTCCACCCGGCGAATCCAGTCGGAGATCAAATCGGAATTGGCATATTTAATGGGCGAATTGGGATAAAGATCTATTGGAAACGAGGTACCATACCGATCGACTTTCCGGGCATTGAGCAGATCGTCGCTGGTATCACAGGCAGCATCCTGATTAATGGAACACTCTCCTACGTGGACCATCACAAAGGCTTTGGGGTCTTCGCTTCGAATGACCTCGGTAACCTGACCGACATGACCGGCAACGGCACTTGCAGCCCATTGCCGCCAGAGGAACATTTCAGTATGGTCGCATCCTGAAACGGGGGGCATGATCGTCTCAAAAGTCTCCCAGCCTTTGCCAAATGTCTGATTCAGATTTTCGATGGTCGAATATCGTTTTTCGAGCCATTGACGATAAGATTGAATGGAATGGACGCATTGGCACTGGCCAAGCGGTTTACTTCGCGGTTCGTTCCAGGCATCGTAAAACCACAAGGCCGGATGATTTCGATATCGACGAACCAACTCCCGGACAAAATCCAGAGCCGCAGACATGACACCCGGATTATCAAAACAAGGCAGCCAGCCGCCGACGTAAATCGCGCCATGACTGATCGGTGAAATGGGAACGCCGTGAAATCCGATCCGTGTGCCCTTGAGTTCATGAAAGGCCCAATCCGGTGCGGTTTCCAGCATCGGCTTTAGGATCACTTTTAATTTTTTCCTGCCGGCCAGATCAAATAAACAATCCAAATCGTCCCAGGTGGTTTTTCCACGAACTTTCTGATGCCATCGCCACTGAGGCCGATATTGAACATGGGTATATCCGATCCGGGCGATTTCATCCAGATCGGCTTCCCATTCCCCCGGCAGGGGTGTTGGAGCCCGGTAATATTGTACGCCATAAGGATAAAAATCGAGTTGCTTCTCAAAGTCCTTATTCAATGTCATAGGATTCATCTTTCTTTTTTTATATCTGAAACTTGTTGTCAATCGTCCCGACAATCATTCAACTTTCAAACGTTATTTCGGGTGAAAGCTTACGGGGTATTTTCATTTTCAAACAACTCGATCAACATCATCAGGGCACGGGGCAGATGGAACATGTCCTTGACCGGCAGGGCGGCGGTGGTGGTTTTATTCCCGAAGCGATCGAGCCACTGGGTCCATTCTCCTGTTGGGACAGGATAATGACTATAGGCGTAGCGGCGGATCTTTTCATGCCATTCCAGACACCAGGATGCTTGCGTATAACGATGAGCATAGGCTGTGGCGACGAGAGCTTCAAGCTGAACCCACCAGGGCTTGCAATCGGCCTTGGGCCAGGCGACCTCGTCCTGGCCTTCGACATTGACCGCCAGCCTCAGGCCGCCGAAGGAATCGTCCCAGGCCAGTTCGATATGCCGCTGAATTACCTGACCGCATTGATGGATAAGGTCTTTTTGATTCGAGTGTTCAAAGATAGCGATCAGAAACCACATCGCTTCGATCACATGGCCGGGAACACAGACTTTTGTCAGAGGGTTATCCGAAGATTTGTGGTCGATCGTGACAAATTCCGTATACAGATCCCCGGAAGGTTGACGAAAATCACGCAGCAGATCCACCGCCAGGTTGTAGCCTTCGTCACAAATGTCGGATCGGTTCAGAGCGATTCCAAGCTGGTGAAAAAAAGAGGAAAAGATCATGCTCACACCCAGATTCTTCATCCCGGCGGGGATATCGTAGGGTCTGATGTTGTAACTGCCGGGATGTCGAAGACGATCCAGGACTTTGTTATAGGTTTCAATCGCCAGATCGGCGGCTTGAGAATTCCGAGTGGCTCGATAATATTCACCCAGGCCGTTGAGGACAAAACCGTCGACAAAGATGCTTACATCTTTTTCCAGAACATGACCGGCATCATCGAGCCGGAACATCCATCGTCCTTCGGCATCACGGCCATGGGTCAGCAAGTAATGAAAGATTCGCTCCGCCACCGCCAGCCATTCCGGCTGTTTCTCAATGCGATTATAAAGGGCGGAAAAAGTCCAGAGGGCTCGGCCCTGGGACCAGAGAAAGCGATCGGTGGAAACCAGCCTTCCCGTATCATCCAAACAGTTGTTGACGGCTCCGTCGGCAGAGTCCAATGCGTGAGTCATCCAGAATGGAACGATGTCGTTCAACAGTGTCGAACGGTAGAAGGACGCATAGGTGTTTGGAGATATTTTGTTCATAGTTATTTTCTGTTATCGCTAATCTCAGTTTTCCTGACTCCTGGTTTTACCGTTAAATAGTCTTGCACTTCGCCAAAGGCTTTGAGCAAATAGATTAAAGCGTAGCTGCTGGAACGAACGGTGACATATTGCATGGCCGATTCCATTTCGACGAGACCTCCGCGCATTCGGGGATTGACTTCGCCGTCACATTGACGGCTGAACAACGCATTCAACGCTCGCGAAATGGAATCCGCCTTCATCGTTTCGACGTTTATCAGATCTTTCGCTTCGAACAAGGTATTGAGTACTACCGGAACCGGGGCGACGGAATCCTCAAAATGGCCATCTTCACGCTGTGCCTCAAAAACGGCATTCATGAATTTTTCAATGGAGGCCAGATATTTTTTATTACCGGTCACACGGTAGGCACAAAGCAAACCCAACGTACCAAGGTCGTCATTGGCACGGTGCAGTTGGCGATAGAGCGCATCGTCAGAAACCTTTTTGGTCTTGCGGTCCACGCTCACAAAAAAGCCGTCGGGCTGCTGGATGTGATCCACGAAAATATCGGCGATTTTTATAAATTCCTCGCCCGTCCAACGCGATTCACCTGTCTGACAGGAGAGCTGATAGAGAAAGTTTAAACAGCCGCCCTGAAAACTTCCCTGCATCTCGTTTTGGATGTGCGGCGTCCTGTGAGAAAAGTCCTTGTCGAATTGTACGCCAAAGAAAGGATATTTTTCGTCATCGAGGCCTTTTTTAAAGAACCAGTTCGCCCATAGTTTTGCCCGATCGAGATATTCTTCATCGCCGGTATACCGGTATGTTTCTAAAAATCCCCAGGCGGCGGAAAGTGCATCCCGGGTATAGCACCACGGAGTTTGCGGGGAATATTCCCGAATCGCTCCGTAATGTTCCTTGTGATAAGGGTCGAATATCTGGAGGGTCTTCAAATACCCCATGAACTGCATCGCCGATTTTTCATAGTAGGGTTCATCGAAATATCGACTTGCGGCGAAAAGACCCATGGCGGCAAAGGCATAATTCCAGTTCGACGCGGGGAATTCCAGCCCGTTATGTTCCACCGAAAACAGAAGCGATCCCGCGGAAGGATTGAAGTCTGTATGCAGCGAACGTAGCTGGCAGAGAAAGTCCGCCAGTCCGCGGGAGACTTTAATGGCCTTGGATTTGAGTTCCTCATTTCTCATTGAATGTTCCATTTCCATAGAGATTTCCAAATATCATAATATCATTACGGCTTTCAACCCTTTACTCGGTAGCCAATACGTATATTTTCCAGGGTTCGAGTCTGATTTTCAATTGTTCATTAAGATAACCGACCCATTTGGCCGTAAGTCGATCTCGAAGGGAATGGCCCATGGGTAACCCCTCGGTTGATTTGAATTCAAGTTTGGCCGTGACGGTGGTCTGGCCGGAATTCATCAAGAAAAGAAGCAATCGTCCGTCCTGGCCGAGAAAATAACTCACTTTGACCTCCGCCGGGGTTACGGTCAGCGTATCGTCGTTTTTGAAATACGGGTGCCAGTTCTCCGAGTAAATATCAAATCCGAATTCTCTCATCGCCAGTGTGATCGCGGACCATTGTTCGCGGCGAACCGGTACACCGTGAATGAGACTCATGGCCATGGCGTTTTCCATCTTAAATTTAATACCATAACTGTTGATA
>JAAZAW010000202.1 GCA_012514125.1 Phycisphaerae bacterium
CGATGATGGAATTCAGCGGAGTCCGAAGCTCATGGCTGACATTGGCGAGAAATTCACTCTTGAGCCGATTGGCTTCGTGCAAACCGACGTTCACCTGTGCCAATTCGCCCAGTTTGGTATCCAGCGATTTATTAATGGTGCGCAATTGTTGATGCGATTCTTCCAGGTGATCGAGCATCTGGTTGAACGCTTCCGCCAGTTCTTCAAATTCATCGCCGGTCTGAATCTGAACGCGCGTATTAAGCCGGCCGATGGAAACTTGCTCCGACGCCTGACGCAATTGACCGATCGGAGCGAGAATAAAACTTTGTGTAATATAATAAAAGACTCCGATCGCGCACAACGTTGCCAACGCCACCGCCGCGATGATCGCTACGCGATTCCAGAGCAGTTGTTCATCGGTCGGGTCCGCCGACAATGACAGGCTGATGGCTCCCACCAGTTCACCAAGTCGATAATCTTCTCCGGGCACAACATGCTGATGGCATTCCAGGCATGACGACGTCACCCGAACCGCCTGAATATAATGATAACTCCGTCGTCCTTCGGCATTCCGCTCGATTTGCCAGAATTGATTCACCGTCGGGTCGGTCCGGAACATCTCGATCGCTTTCTGGCTGAATTCATCGTCCGGTACGGGGTCCTTCGAAGCTTTGCCCGAAAGTTTGATCAGCCGTGGACGAGGATAGTTCTGTTCGCCTTCCGCGTTAAAGTAATATCGCAGTTGCTGGGGTGAAAGACCGGAATATTTACGGTGAACTTCAAACATCAGATACGCATCGGCGATCGCCTGCGCCTGTTTTGAATTTTGCTGCTCGACCAGCCGTTCCATTCGATACCCCGGCATCGAAAGCGCCACTCCGATGATCAGCAATACCGCCAGCCCGAAGAGCATACGAAACTTTGCCGCCAGTGACAGGTTGAATAACCGCCAATGAGCCAGGGCATTCGTGATCGCCGTTCGTGCTCGTATTTCCAGTGCTTCTCGAGGCATAATAACTACTATAAAGGGTTTATATCCAACTTAAAAGCCTTTGTTCCACAAGCTTAAGTGTAAACGATATCCGCACTTGGTCAAAAATGCAAATTCATAACCTCCTAACGAAATGTGTGCGTAACGGAGCGCGGTCTTTCTTTTCAGGGTCAAAAACGACGACATTAAAAGCATAAGCGTCTCAGATATATCCTTCCGACGGGAATCGCCCCTTCTTTCCTGAAAAGCAGAGCTGTTCCTTTTTGGAGACCTTCGATGAGGAACGATACCGGATCGAATGGGCAAGCCCTCGACCTGAAATTCCTTTGATATTGGACGATAATAATGAATTTATTTGTATTTTATTATTTTTATAAGTTATGCGTTTATGTAAACCCTTGCGACATCAAGAAATAAAAAAATAATACACCCTCTCTAGTCGTTATATTTTAAAACTATTTTTATTTAACTCAAGGATTAGAGTTAATCGTCGATATATCACCATGGATATTTGTTTTTGATAAAAAATAGTAGAAACGTAGGTTTTTTATTAAGGAGCAAACATGGCCAGTAGAAAAAGTCTTAGGTTTAAATTGCTCTTCTGGGGCATCATTCTGACAACCTTACCGATTACGTTGATCAGTATTGTCGTCTACAAGCAGGGGGCGGAAGTGGAACGAGTTGCTAAGGAGGGGCTCGACGGTCTGGCCCGTAATGATCTGGATCATATTGCTCAGGGGCTTTACAACCTGTGTGATGTCTATTCCAAGGCTTTGGCGGAGCAGACAACGACCGCTCTCACAGTGGCTGAATCGGTCATGACGAAATATGGCAAGGTCTCGCTGGCGGAGTCGAAAAAAGTTGTATGGTCCGCTCGAAATCAATTCACCCAACAGGAGCAGGAAATTTCCTTAAGTCAGATGTTGGTGGGCGATACTCCGATTTTACCCAACAACGATCCTTCAACACTGTCGCCTGTGGTGGATGATGTTTGTAAAATCGTCGGTGGGACCTGTACGATTTTCCAAAGAATGAATGACAACGGCGATATGCTTCGATTGACCACAAATGTTCTTACACTTGGAGGTAAACGCGCTATTTCAACTTATATTCCTGCCAAAAACACGGAAGGTCGGCGGGATCCGGTTCTGGAGAAAGTCCTTACCGGCCAGATGTATGTGGGACGCGCCTTCGTGGTCAATGCCTGGTATACCACCGCTTATAAACCTATTTTTGACGAACAAAAACAAGTGATCGGCATGTTATATGTCGGAATACCTGAAGCGTCCGCCACCGCATATTGCCGAGAAAAAATCATGAACATCAAAGTCGGTCGGACCGGATATGTCTGGGTTCTGAATACGAGCAAAGATAATCTCGGACGATATGTGATTTCCGATCACGGCAAACGCGATGGCGAATCGATATGGGAGTCCCGCGATGCCGATGGTCGTTATTTCATTCAGGAAATTTGCACCCAAGCGCAAACGCTTGGAGCCGGTGAAACGATGCCTTTCCGATATAGCTGGAAGGACAGCGACCAAGCTGAGCCTCGAATGAAATTTGCAAGTGTGGCGTATTTTGCGCCCTGGGATTGGGTGATTGGGGTGGGATCGTATGAAGATGAATTTTTCAAGCCGGTGGAAGTTATTCAAAATCTCTGGAGCAAATCAAATCATATTCAGTTGATTTTGGGAATTGTAACAATGCTGGCTTCGGTTCTGGTCTGGTATGGTATCGCAACAGGTTTGGTTCAAAAAATCGGCCAGGCAGTTTCTCGATTGGCCCAGGGGGCGGATCAGGTGACCAGTGCGTCAGAAAATGTCGCTTCGGTTGCTCAGACTTTGGCCCAGGGGGCTTCCACCCAGGCAGCGAGTCTGGAAGAAACAACCGCTGCGCTTGAAGAAACGGCATCCATGGCCAAATCCAATGCAGCCAATGCCGATCAGGCGAATAACTGTATGGTGGAGACCGGAAAAGTTGTGCAGGACGCCCAGACGATTGTCTCTCAGACTTCAGGAGCGATGATAAAGATTTCCGAGGCCAGTTCGAAGATTGCGAACATTATCGAAGTCATCGAAGGAATTGCGTTCCAAACCAATCTTCTGGCGCTCAATGCTGCCGTTGAGGCCGCTCGGGCAGGCGATCAGGGCAAAGGCTTTGCTGTTGTGGCGGGAGAAGTTCGAAATCTTGCTCAACGAAGCGCCAAAGCCGCAAACGAAACGGGAGAATTGATTCGTGAAACCGTTGAGCGAGTCAAAGCCGGCAGTGAACTGAACACTAAACTCGAAGAGGTTTTTTCGAAGGTGCATCATTCTTCTTCACAAGTGGCACAACTGGTGGAACACATTACAACGGCGTCCAAACAACAGGCGGATGGTGTGAATCAGATCAACTCGGCCATGATACAAATGGACCAGATGGTTCAACAAACCGCGGCAGGGTCGGAAGAATCTTCATCCGCCTCACAGGAACTTGCCACTCAGGCAGGGGTCCTGAAGGAAACGGTGGGTGATTTGGCAGACATCATTGGTTTGGCCATCAACGAAAACACGGGACGATAGAGACTGTTTATCAACAAAAAAAGCCCGGCCATGACGACCGGGCTTTTTTATTGTCTTTTAAATCGAAAATTACGCTTCGTATCGTTTGATAATGATCGACGCGTTATGCCCGCCGAAACCAAATGAATTACTCATCGCAATATCGATTTTTCCTTTTCGCGATTGCTTCGGCACATAATCCAGATCGCATTCCGGGTCGGGATTGTCCAGATTAATGGTGGGGGGCAACATCTGGTCTCGAATCGCCAAGACACACGCTGTCAGTTCCACCCCCCCGCTGGCGCCAAGCAAGTGACCAATCTGGCTCTTGGTCGAACTGACCGCCAGTTTCCGGGCATGATCGCCAAAAATCTTTTTGATCGCTTTGGTCTCTCCGATATCGCCCAAAGAAGTACTCGTGCCGTGAGCGTTGATGTAATCAATGTCTTCAGGCTTGATACCCGCGTCGGCCAACGCCCGCTGCATTGCCAAAGCGGCCCCTAATCCTTCAGGCTCAGGCGCTGCAATATGATAACTGTCGCCCGATGCGCCAAATCCCATGACTTCAGCATAAATTTTTGCGCCCCGTGCCTTGGCTTTTTCCAGTTCTTCAAAAACCAGAATGCCCGCGCCTTCGCCCATGATAAATCCATCCCGATCTTTATCAAATGGACGGGATGCTCGTTCCGGTTCATCATTTCGGGTCGATAACGCCCTCATCGCACAAAAACTCGAAAGACCAAGCGGGGTTAACGCCGCCTCCGATCCGCCCGTGAACATCAGATCGCTTTCATCACGCTGAATACATCGCATCGCGTCGCCCATCGCGTTGGTCGCCGACGCACACGCCGTCGCCACTGCCGTACTCAGACCGCGAGTCCCGAAATAAATCGAAATATTACCCGCAGCCGCATTCACCATCAATTTCGGAATTGTAAACGCCGAAACCTTCGACGGCCCTTTGTCACGCAAACGAATGTGTTGCTCTTCCAGTTCGGTCAGACCGCCGATTCCCGAGCCGATAATCACACCCGCCCGATCACCGTCTGACAGAGGGTTGCTCAGACCGGCATTCTTACCTGCCAGTACCGCAGCCGCCATCGCAAACTGTGCAAACCGGTCCAGACGCTTGATTTCTTTGCGGTCAACATAATTGCCCGCATCGAAATTGAGGCATTCACCACCAATCTTGGCGTCATAAGGCTCCGGATCAAATCGTTCGATCCGCCGAATCCCGCTCTTACCCGCAAGCACATTTTGCCAGAAAACCTCCAGGTCTTCACCCAGCGGGCAAATCACGCCCATTCCCGTTATCACAACACGTCGTTTAGCCATGAACCTGTCACCTAAGTTTTACGTTAATTAATAAAGATGCCCTGTTAGGCCTGTTCCTTACCCAGGTGCGCCACGATAAAGTCAATGGCCTGACCGACGGTCTGAATCTTCTCCGCTTCTTCGTCCGGAATGTTCAATTCAAACGCATCTTCAAATTCCATTACCATCTCGACGGTATCCAGCGAATCGGCATTCAAATCATTAATGAACGACGTTTCCTTGCTGATCTCCGCCTTGTCAACACCCATCTGATTACTGACGATTTCAATAACTTTACTTTCTACGGATGCAGGATCTACCAATTTCGATCCTCCTTTCATACGAGTATTAATTAATCTTTAACCTGTCAACGGACTACAAGCCCAGCTTGTAAACTCGGTAATATACCAAACGTCAACGGAGCAATCAACCTTTTTCAACTTTTGCCGACAGCAAAAAAAAGAAATTTAACGCGGACAATTTGCCCTTCCACACCTGCCGAAAATCCGCACATTGAGGCCTATTTCCTCTCATGAGCCTGGGACCCGAGCTACCCGTGCGTCACAATCATATTGTCCCGATGAATCGCTTCTTCCGCGCAATGCTCATCGATCATTTTGCGAATCCAATCACTCCTCCGGCCCTTGATCTTCAATAATTGTTGTGTGTGGTAATTGGTCAATCCCCTCGCCAGAATTTGCCCTGAACCATTAACCACCGAAACAACATCACCCGGTTTAAACACGCCCTGAACGCCGATGATCCCGCTCGGCAGCAAACTCTTGCCCCCCGAAATCACCGCCCTGGCAGCTCCATCGTCGACGATGATCGAACCCATCGGCTTGGCTGCCAGCGCAATCCAACTGCGTTTTCCCGACACCCGATGACACGAACCCGCAAAGACCGTCCCCAGCTTTTCCCCTTTCAGAATCATCCGGGGTAAAACATCCTTCGTCTTCCCACAGGCAATGATCGTATCGATCCCCGCGCTCGTCGCCATCTTCACCGATTGAAGTTTCGACCGCATCCCCCCCGTCCCCAGCGTGCTTTTCTCCGCCCGCAACAACCCCAGCGTCTCATCGCCGACACAGGGCACAAAATCCACCCGCTGACCTTTCCGGTCCAATAGCCC
>JAAZAW010000203.1 GCA_012514125.1 Phycisphaerae bacterium
AGTAATGGAAGAAATAGCCGTACGCGGAGCAACGATTAAAAAGGACCTGGCCCGAATTACCTTGTTGGGGTTGCCCGACAAGAAGGGTATTGCTGCTCAGATTTTCGGGACGATTGCCCGCGAAAGCATTATTGTTGACGATATCATCCAGACCCGCATCAAGGCGGATCAGACTGCCGACCTGAGTTTCACCGTCGAACAGTCCGATTACAAGGAGGCGAAAAATCTTTCCGAGAAACTCGTCAGGGAAGTGGGGGGCAAGGGTGTCAGTGTCGATGATCAGGTTGCCAAGGTATCCGTCGTGGGTATCGGCATGCGGTCGCATACCGGTGTTGCGGCGAAAATGTTTGAAGTGCTCGCTGCCAATAATGTCAATATTCAGAACATCTCCACCAGTGAAATCAAAATCAGTTGCATCATCCATCGTGATGAAGCAGAAGACGCGTTGCGGAAGATTCATACCGCTTTCGATCTCGATGCAGAAGATTAAAAAAACAGGCTGCGGGTTAAGGACTGTAGGCTACGAAGGCAACCACCGGTTGTGGGAAGAATTCGTAGTCCGTAGTTTATAGCCCGCAGCCCGTTTTATGAAAGGTAGTTCGATTATGTCCAAGTCGCGCCGTCCGAAAGAAGGCGAAATTTCTCAGATGAAATATTTCTGGCGAGTTCTCAAGCAGGTCTGGCCTCACCGGAGATATGTGATGATCGCGATGCTGTCGATGATCGGCGTTGCCATGGCTTACACTTTCAGTATTGCCACGCTTTATCCGATTCTTCAGATGTTGCTGAAAAAAGAGACGGTTAACAATATGGCGACTCTCTATGTTGTCCAGCAGCGTCTCAACGCCGATATTTCCTCTACGGATATTGAGAGTGGGTCCCTGGAAACGATCATCGGGCGCAAAGGCATGATGTTTACGTTGGTGAAAGAAAAAAGTTCGCTTTACGCCCAGAAAGTTCATATCGGCGATTATCTTGCAGGCACGAGCATTGCACCCGAATCGCGTGGCTGGGAGATGATCGATACTCTTGCCCGATATCCTGACAAGGGCACAATCGCCATTCAGGTTTATTCCGCCGGTGAAGGACTTCGCACGCTCAACGTCGAATACAAAAAACCGAAATGGTACAGCGACTATTTGCTTAAAGTCGCCAATTACCTTAAATCTAAAAGTAAAGCCACCGATGGCGCCGAACCGGACGATTCGAGAATGCGAATGCTGATGTACATTCTCGGTATTATGATCGTCTTGTCTATTTTCGGGAACTTCTTCCGTTTCCTCGGTGAATATTACGGTTCGATTGTCGGCGCCAGGACCCTGATCGATATTCGGCGAAAAATGTATGCCAAGGTCATGATGCTTCCGATGTCATTTTTCGTTACTCGCGGCGTTTCCGATACGATGAGCCGGTTCATGCAGGATTCGCAGGATATTTTAAAGGCTTTGCGAACCTTGTTCGGTAAAGTTCTTCGCGAACCGCTCAAAGCCGCCGGTGCCTTGATTGTCGCACTGCACATTGAACCTCGGCTCACGCTTGTTCTTATTGTCGTCGCGCCGTTGGCGGGATTGATGTTTCGGAAATTCGGCAAGTGGATCCGTCGGGCCAATGAAAAGCTTCTCATCGGTTATGGTCGATTGATCGGCGCGCTCGAAAGCACACTTAGCGGTATTAAAGTCGTCAAGGCTTATACCATGGAACATCGCGAACGTCTGCGATACTTCCGCGTCGAACGAGAAATTCTTCGTCAGAATCTCCGCATCGAAAAAGTCAACGCCATGAACAGCCCCATTCTTGAAGTGCTCGGTATTCTGGGGATTTCCGCCGGTATTCTATGGGTTTTTTCTGAGATTATTTCCGGTCGAATCGATGCGAGTTCATTGCTGGTTCTGCTGGTGGCGATGGTTGCCATTCTGGACCCTGTGCGAAAACTTTCCAACGTCTATACCGACATTCAAAAAGCCAACGCCGCCGCCAAACGAGTTTTTGAACTTGTCGATATGCAGACTGAATACGATCTGGCCATCGGTACGATTCCCGCCGCTGAACCGGTCCGTTCCATCGAGTTCAAGGACGTTACTTTTTGTTATCCGAACTCCGATCATCCAGCCATCGACGCGATCAATCTGGATATCCAGGCGGGCAAGGTTTACGCCGTTGTCGGTCCCAACGGATCGGGTAAAACCACATTGATTTCCCTTCTGCTACGACTTTTCGATCCGCAAAGTGGCCAGATCAAATGGGACGGCACCGACCTCAAGGATTTAAAGCTTCGTTCCTTGCGGCAGCATATTTCTTATGTTTCACAGGACGCGGTTATTTTTGCCGATACCGTCTGGAGCAATATCGCCTACGGTAATTGCAATGCGTCGATGGATCAGATCGTCGCTGCCGCCAAGCAAGCTTCTGCGCATGAATTTATCGAACGTTTGCCGAAAAAATACGATACCATTCTCGGTGAACACGGTACGAGTCTTTCAGGTGGCGAGCGTCAAC
>JAAZAW010000204.1 GCA_012514125.1 Phycisphaerae bacterium
AATCGCTGTAATCGCGGTCCTGGCCGTCGGATTTCTCATGAAATTCTCGATCTGGGTCATTCTCGCAATGACCGCCGCCACCGCCTATCTGCCCATCTGGGTCCTGAAGTTCAAAGCCAGGTCCAGAATGAAAAAACTGATCCTCCAATTACCCGACGTCTTCGACCTTATCTCTCAAGCCCTACGGGCCGGACACTCGCTCGCCAGCGGCGTCCAGCTCATCGGAAAACAATTGCCCGACCCCGCCGGTACGGAATTCGCCAGAATCTTCCACGAGCAAAACCTCGGGATCAAAATCGAAGAAGCCATGAACAACTTCGCCAAACGCACCGATCAACTCGATATCCGTTTCTTCGTCACCGCCGTCCTGATCCAACGCCAAACCGGCGGCGATCTCGCCGAAATCCTCGATAAAATCAGCGAGGTCATTCGCGATCGAATCAAAATCATGGGACAGGTCCAGGCCCTCACCGCCGAAGGAAGAATGTCCGGATGGGTCCTCGCCGTCATGCCCTTCTTCGTCTTCTTCCTCGCCTGGATGCTCAATCCGGAATACGCCGGCATCCTGCTCTACGAAAAACAAGGACAGTTCATGCTCGGAGCCGCCCTCTTTTTCGAAATTCTCGGGATCGTGTCTATTAAAAAAATCATCAATATCAAGGTATAGGAGAACGCAGGAATGACCGCTTTTATTGGACTCGTCATATTGATCGTGATTTCGGTCTCCCTGATAAGCTATTCGTTTATCAGCTCGAAAAATAGTCGCAGGGATATGGTGGCCCGACGGCTCACCAACCAAAATCTCCCGAACTCGCGAAACAAAATATCCCAACAGCAAGACCCCGCCGCTCGATGGTTCAAGGAAAAAGCCGCCCCCATCCTCGCAAAACCCGTCAAACCAAAATCGGCGGAAGAACAATCCAACCTCAAAATCAAACTCGCAAACGCGGGATTCCGAAAGGAGAACATCGCGGTGACTTTCCTGGCCAGCAAGTCGGTCTGCGGCGCAATAATGCTGGTCCTCGCACTCGTCGGAACAATCAGCGCCGAGATGCCTATCCAAAAAATCTTCGGGTTCGCCGCCTTCGCCGGCGGCCTCGGGTTCATGCTCCCCGACGCCTGGCTTTATCTGACCATTAAAACCCGACAGGAAAAACTCACCTACGCCCTCCCCGACTGCCTCGACCTGATGGTCGTCTCCGTCGAAGCGGGACTCGGACTCGACGCCGCTATGATGAAAGTCTCGCAGGAAATGGGCAAAGTCCATCCCGAACTCTCCGAAGAGTTCATGCTCGTCAACATGGAAATCCAAATGGGCCTGACACGCTCCGACGCCCTCCAGAATATCGCAATACGAACAGGAGTCCCTGCCATCCGTTCCCTCTCCGCCATCCTGGTACAAGCCGAAAAATTCGGTACCAGTATCGCCACCGCCCTTCGAACTCACGCCGAAGGTCTGCGAACAAAACGACGACAGGAAGCCGAAGAACGAGCCGCCAAAACCGCCGTCAAACTGGTCCTGCCCCTGATCCTGTTTATCTTCCCGGCTATTTTCGTCGTCCTCGCCGGTCCGGCGGTACTGAAACTCTTTGAAGTCCTCAGCAGCGGAGCACTGCAAGGAATGTAACCCAAATGCCGATAAATTAAAAAGAAAAACATCCAAAGCTCAGCATAACTTAATATTTTCAACTAAAAGTATTCTTATTTTAATTCAGGAGGTCGTTATGAAACGTAGGTTCAATTGTTTTATGTTTGTTATATGTGCAGCGCTGATTTCAGGACTCGCAGGCTGTGCCGACAAAAAAAACTGTTCCCCCTGCGCAACCACTCAGCCGCAATGCGCCTCATCTCAACCGGCTTGCGATGACGAATGCGAAATGTCTAGCTGCAATGAGGAATGTGAAATGGTCGTCGAGTGTGTCGAGGAGCGTCGCCCCATGGAACGCCAGGGTGATCGCATGATTCACAACGCCGAACTCGCCGACATGACGGTGACGGACATCCACTTCCTGCCCCACCGCGACACGCTCAATTCGACAGGAACGCAGCGCCTGAGCCATTTAGCTTGGCTGGTGGACAAATACGGTGGGACGATCAAGCTGGACCTGAAGGACCCCGAGAGCGAATTGTCGCAGGCAAGGCTTGAAACCGTCAAAGCTTATCTCAAAACCCGGGATTTACCGGAATGTAAAATCAAGGTCCAGATCGGACTTTCGGAAAACGAAGGCATGAGCGCCAAAGAAGGCATCGAGATTTACAACGAATCCCGAAAACCCAAAGATAAATAATATCGTCATAAGGTAGTAATGAATCGTAATAACGAATAGGTAATGTCAAATTGGCAATATCGAGAATTGTAATGTCAAATGTAGTGTATGGTCATATTGAAGATCGCGATAGGATAACGCCGCAATTATCATATAATATGATAATAACACGACATCGTAACGCGGCAATTGTAATATAATAATATAATATGACAAATGGGATCCTTCACCGATGATAAAAAGTTGGGATGAGGTTGAATGGCTAAGGAGAGAAATTTATGCTTCGGATCATAGTCTTGTCTGCGACGCTGTGGGCTATTGTTGTCTTTAGCGTCGGGTGTGCTCAACAAACCCAGACCTCGGGGCCGGGGGGCGGAGAGAATTCCAAATGGGTGCAGATGAACGCTGAAGAAATGGCCCGGGCGCCTAAGGCGAAATCGCCTGATATCAACGCATCAACCTTTTTTGCCACAGGTATATTACTTGAAAATCAGGGTAATTTAACGGGGGCTATTGACAAGTTTAACAAAGCGATCGAGTTGGATCCGAAGTATCATGCCGCTTATAACCATCTGGGGGCAATTCACCTTAAACTTCAGCAGTTCGACCAGGCGGAGGCGGTGTATCAAAAGGCCCTCAAGCACAGTCCGAACGATCCGGTTCAGCTTAATAATCTGGCGTTTGTGCATTTGACTCAGCATCGGTATGGGGAGTCGGAAAAGGAATTGCGGCGGGCGTTGAAGGCGGCGCCGGATTTTTCGCGTGCCCAGGTGAATCTGGGTATTGCCCTTGCCAAGCAGGAAAAATATCCTGAATCGTTGGATTATTTTCGTAAAGCGTGTTCTGAAGCTCAGGCCAATTACAACCTCGCAATTATTCTTCATGCGGAAAACAAGGTGGAATTGGCGCGAAAGTATTACCAGACGGCATTGAATTTTGACGGCGACTTTAAGGCGGCGGAGGAAGGTTTGGAAAAGTTGAATTCCAGCCGCCCTGCCACATTCCCGGCTGAAAAATCCGACCCTTAACCCGGCGAATAACGGTTGAAGCCTGGATTAAATTGTTTTTATATTTATTGAATTTCTTTTTTATCGTCAAGTTCGGGTTTGACGGTGATTTTGGGGGAGAGGCGTCCTTCGTTGTACCAGGCCCGGAGGACTTTTTCTGCGGGTTTTCCTTTTGGGGTATAGCCAAAGTCTTTGGGTCCTGAGCCGTCGGTCGTCCACTCCCACCACATAGCGCCGATGATATTTTTTTCATTTCGCCAGCATTTGATGAAGGCTTCGTAGCATTTTTTTTGTTCTGTAAGCCCTATTTCGGAGGGGGATTGATGGCGATAGTAATTCCAGGCTTCGACACTGGCTCCGGGTTGCGAACACCATCCGACTTCGGTGAAGAAAATGGGTTTGTCGATATTTTTTTGCCAGGCGAGGATGTCTTTTTTGATTTTGTTCCAATTTTTCAGAAGCACCTGGGGCGAGGGGTCTTCTTTGTCGGAAATTTTATGGTAGGTGGTCATTCCGATCCAGTCGAGTTTGTCCCAGAAGCTGACTTGTTTATAATGGTCCCAGTTTGCGGAATAGAAGAGTTTTCCATGGTAGATCGTTCGGGTTTCTTCGATGATTTTCATCCATCGGGAACGAAAACTTTCGGTTGAGACGAGTTCGGCGCCAATGGCGAGGGCGTCGATATCGTTATCGAGTCCGATTCTGGCGAAATATTTGATGAAACCGAGGTAGCTTGAGAACCATTCGTCCCAATCGGGCGGGTTGATGACCCCCCGCCACTCGGAGCCTCTTGGGTTGCTCAGGAGCAGGACGGGCATGATGACGACGCGCATTCCTCTTTTTTTTGCTCGCTGGATGAGTTTTCGGAATTGTTCGGGCGAGGGGCTTTTTCGGACGTCGATCATGATGCCGGAGGAGCCTGCGTGTTCCTGGTAGCCTGCGGTGGCAAAACCGATGGTGTTTGCGCCGAGATCGGCGATTTCATCGACGGCTTGTAGGTAGTGGTCGATGCCGTCGGCGGTGTAACTTATCTGGAGTGCCATTCCCCGAAAGATATCATTGTTTTTTATGGTTGGGGTGGATGAGGCGTGAGTTATAGAGGGTGGATCGTTTTCAGACGACATGTTCTGGGCGCGTACCGCAGGAGAGGCGGAGCGTAAATACATTACAATCCCGACGACAGCGAGGAAACCCATCAGTTTAAACATATTTTTTTTCCACATACCCGACCTATTCAGAAATAAGGATCCTTTTACAGTCATTTTAAACGACACGGCGAGAAAGGATGCAAAAAAACGCAGTGTCGTTTCTACATTTTTGGACTAAAATCAATATTATAGTCAATTTGCGGCAGAAGAAAAGATGGGGCGGGGAAATTGGCTACGGGTTACGGGCTACGGGCTACGGGGATGGAGGAGGAG
>JAAZAW010000021.1 GCA_012514125.1 Phycisphaerae bacterium
CTGAAAGTCACGGGAACAGGCAAGATCACCCGCAAGAAAAGCGGTAAAGGTCATTTGCTCTCCGTTAAAAGCGGTAAAAGCCGTCGCAACATGCGGCAGACCGCGACCGTCCCGGACCATATCGCCCGGGCCATTAAAGAACAGATGGTTCATTAAATATAACGACCCGATACATGGGGACGTTCGACTTTTTTATAGTGAGGTATTGAACTATGCCACGAATATCTTCCGCGGTTCCGCGGCACAAACGCGTTAAGCGAACAATGAAAGCGGCGCGTGGAGCCCGCATGACCCGCTCCACAACGTTTCATGCTGCAAATGAAACACTGCTTCGGGCAGGAAACTACGCCCGTGCCGGACGACGACTCAAAAAACGCGATTATAGAGGTATCTGGATCGTTCGAGTCAGTGCGGCATGTATGGCCGAAGGAATCCTGTACAGCCGACTGATCAACGGGATGAAAAAGGCAGGCATCACGCTCAATCGGAAAATGCTCTCCGAAATCGCTCTGCACGATCCACAGGCCTTTTCCGCCGTCGTTCGCGTCGTCAAAGAAAAAATGGCTGCTACCGCTTAACCCGGGTTCGCGATGGATATTGCTGAGTTAAACAATCTATCTGCTCAGGCGACAAAAGAGCTTCAAGCCGTTACCTCGCCCCAGGCCCTTGAAGAATACCGGCTTAAATATTTCGGTAAAAAAGGGTTGGTCTCCCTGGCAAGGGCCTCGATCGGAAAAATACCTGCCGACCAGCGGGCGAATTTCGGCCAGGCCGTTAACAGCCTGGCTGGAAGTCTCGAAGCCGCTTTCGCAGAAAAACAACAACAGCTCGGTACCGTCGGGACCAAAGCCTCTGGGCCGATGTTTGATGTGACCCTTCCGGGCACGGGTCCGGCAGTCGGACGACCTCATGTTCTGACTCAGACCATCCAGGAACTCAGCGACATTTTCGGACGAATGGGGTTTGAAGTGATCGATGCCCCGGAAGTCGAAGATGAATGGCATAATTTTCAGGCGCTCAACATTCCACTGGAACATCCCGCGCGGGATCCTCTGGAAAACTTTTATATCAACAGTGTCGAACAAAACACACTGTTGCGTTCACAGACCTCAACGGCGCAGATTCGGGCCATGGAAAAGCGTCAACCGCCCGTTCGCGTCGTTCATGTGGGCAGAGTTTATCGCCCCGACACCATTGATGCGACCCATCACATGATGTTTCTCCAGATCGAATGCCTCTACATCGATCGCGGCATCACCATGATCGATCTTAAGAGCACCCTCGCTCAGTTCACCCAGGCCTATTTCGGCCCCGACGTCAAGGCACGTCTGAGGCCAAGTTATTTTCCCTTCACCGAACCCTCGGCTGAATTCGATATTACCTGCATGATCTGCAACGGGAAAGGCTGCAAGAGCTGTAATGGCGGCTGGAAGGAAATCGGCGGCTGCGGCATGGTCGATCCGAACGTCCTTCAAATGGTAGGCTACGATCCCGAAACCGTCAGTGGTTTTGCGTTCGGATTCGGGATTGAACGAATGGCGATGCGAAAACACAACATCAAAGACATCCGCCTGTTCACCGAAAACGATGTCCGATTCCTCCAGCAGTTCTAGAGTGCAAAATCCCTGTTTTTAATTCCTATTACGCACTAATCGCTAAAAAAGCGTACCCGCCTTCCCGGAAAGTTGTACCGGACTTTCCAGAAAGGCGGGCAGCCTGAATCGTTCAGACCGATAACGTTATCCGACGATTCCTCTTTTTGATTTTTTCCAGCATTACGTACCGATTGGGGTCATTTGTGTTGAACCCGTCCGGAACAGGACTATCGCGATCCGTTATTCCCATTGGGCGGACACGGATCAGGAGGACATGGTTCCTGAACGACCGGCATCGGTTCACAGATGGTCTTTTCTTTCAATTCGGTAACATTCCGACAGGTCGTCCGTGGCCTGCATACCTTTTCTTTTCTGCAGACCGTTCGTTCCTCGTTGACATAGTCTGTCTTGCAGACCTTCTTGGTGACCGGGACGCAGACTTTCTTTGGCTGGGTACATTCCGGACAACTCTTGCAGTCCGCGCAGCCAGTCAGGAGTCCCATCAGACCAACAAACACCACAACACCGAGCCATTGAAACGCTGTTTTCATGAGCTTTCCCCCTTGTGAAAAAAAGAAACAGTTGATGCTGGTATTTTAGCAGAGAAAAATAGCCGATGCAAGAATTTGATTTTTGCGTCAAACGAGGTCCGGCTGCATTTCGATGTGGTTTTGACCGATGGGAATATGACAAAAACAGAATGCGATTAAAAGAAATTGCGAATTTTTTTATTCGGGATTATTTCCTGAAAATCTTCTTCGCAAAAAATAAGGCCTCCTCTCGGGGAAAATAGATTCAATTTGACCGACAAAAAGCCAGGACCAGGATTAAATTATATTAATAAAGCCCGCCCCCCGTTCGCTCCAGTGGAGGCTAAAAAAATAAGGATAATTATTATTAAATACAAAGTTTTTTAGAAAGCTCCGTAATCGATTTAAATCGTTATGATATAACAGAATAAAGTTTCCGTAGCTCCTCTATGATGTTATTATTTATTGCCTTAAATGATAAAACAGGGTCAACTTACGTAAAAAGTCGATCGACAAATTGAAAAAGACGATCGACAAAATGGAAAAGTCGATCGACAAATTCAATAAGACGATCGACAAATCGGAAAAGTCGATCGACAAATTCGATAAGACGATCGACAAATTGAAAAAGTCGATCGATAAATTGGAAAAGTCGGTCGACAATTGCAAAATGTCGATCGAAAAAAGCCGAAAATCGATCGACAAACCCCTCGTTTTGGTCGATTTTTTGTCTTTTTCAACCGTTTTTGGCCTCCAGCGATTAATGATACTTATCAGCCAACGGTCTTCGGTGCAAAAAACGCCTGCCGATTTTAACCCCAAAAACCAAAGTCAAAAGCCCAGAGCCGAAAGCCTGCTCCCCCACCAAGCGGAAGCTCCACGAAATGAATCATCCGGTCCGTAAATCTCTTGAACCTGAATGAATTTAGGATTAGATTGTCTTAATAACTATTTTAATACTAACGGGGCTATGACGATGAGCAAATGTAAAACCGCCGTTTCAGGCCGGTGTGCGAAGGTCAATCCGGCTTCTCTCGATATTCTGGCCGAACGGATCGATGAATTGAAGCGGCTTTTTCCTGAAACGGTTCGTGAAGGACAGATCGATTTCGACCGGCTCAAGAAAATACTCGATGGATCGCTGATTGGCGATGCCGAAGGGGAACGCTACGGCCTTTCGTGGGCGGGAAAGAACGATTGTTTCCGCCAGATTCAGGAGCCGACCACCGCCACACTCAAACCCGTTCGGAAAGAAAGCATCGATTTCGACACGACAAAAAACCTTTTTATCGAGGGCGACAATCTTCAGGTCTTGAAGGTCCTTCAAAAGAGTTATTACGGCGCGGTCAAGATGATCTATATCGACCCGCCGTACAATACCGGCAATGACTCCTTTATCTACCCCGACCGATTCGCCGAATCCCAGCAGGCGTATTTAAAACGCATCGGCGACAAGGATGCCGAAGGCAATCTCATCAAAGACGGCTTCTGGCGAAAGAATTCCAGAGATGCCGGACATTTTCATTCCAACTGGCTCTCGATGATGTACCCGAGACTCTTTCTGGCGAGAAACCTTTTACGCCAGGACGGAGTGATCTTCGTCTCCATCGACGACAACGAAGTCCATAATCTCCGTATGATCATGAATGAGATTTTCGGGGAAGAAAATTTTGTAGCAAATGTTATTTGGCAAAAAAAATATACCAGAAGTAATGATGCAAAATGGTTTTCTGACAACCACGATCATATTTTGGTATATGGTAAAAGTAAAGAAATATTAAAATTTTCACAACTACCAAGAACAGAGGAACAAATAAGTGCTTACGCTAATCCAGATAATCATCCCAAGGGACCATGGAAACCTACTCCGCTACATGCCAAAAGTGGAAGTAATACACGAGAATATAAATTTAAAAATGGCATTATATGGAAACCGCCTCAGGGTACTTTCCGAAGGTATAATGATGCTTCCATGCAAATAATGGAAGATAACGATGAAATTTGGTTTGGCGAAGATGGAAACCAAACTCCACAAAGAAAAAGTTTTTTGTCAGAAGTCAAGGAAGGTGTCACGCCTGTAACAATTTGGAGTTACAAAGAAGCTGGTCATAATCATGAAGCAAACAATGAATTAAAAGAATTAAACTTAACTGGATATTTTACAAATCCAAAACCGACTCGTCTTTTAAAATTAATAGTTCATCTATCCTGTGATATTAAAAAAACAGATATAGTTCTCGATTTCTTCGCCGGTTCTTGCACAACGGCGCATGCGGTGATGCAATTGAATGCCGAAGACGGCGGGAATCGGAAATTCATCTGTGTGCAGATGGCGGAACCGTGCGATGAAGGCAGCGAGGCGTTTAAGGCGGGGTTCAGGACCATCGCGGATATCGGCAAGGAACGGATTCGCCGGGCGGCGAAGAAGA
>JAAZAW010000205.1 GCA_012514125.1 Phycisphaerae bacterium
GGTCAGGGTGGTCCAGAGCATCTGGTACGATTTTTTCGGGGAGTGATAACATTCAGAATGTATCGCACCTGGAAGGAAAACGCGAATTGTTCCGGTTTGAAAGTTTTCCCATCGACCGTTGGTGTGAATTTTCAAACGGCCTGAAAAGACGAAAATCATTTCCGTGTGGGGATGGAACTGGGGCATGTAAAAAGCGAGAGATTCAAGTCTGGAATGGGCGCCGGAAGGGTTATGCGGGGGCGAACCGAAATATTCAATATGCCCGCAGGCGAGTTGGGTCAGCATTGACGCGATCGATTTTTTTAGCATGGGTTAGGTTCTCGTCTCTATGTTTTATCCATGTTTCACGCTATTTATTCCATGCTCCGGGAGTAGGAATGTCAAGAGAAAAAATGGTAAAGTGGAATGAGTGAGGAACGTCAAACGTGAATAACGAAAATTGTGAAATTTTGATGGGATAAACCCCAGAGGGAGCGAATGATGGCAGAAGTGGCACGACCGGCACGGTATAAATACTCGACGGAAGAGCTGATGGAAATGGTGGACCTTTTCAACGTATCGGCGGAGGGGCAAAAAGCGATTCGCGAGGTTCTGAATCGAGAAGCGTCGGTTCCCAATTCGATGTTGTTCCGGTATTACAACGATCGGAGCAAAGTTGTCGAACTGGAAAAACAATTTTGCCGGAAAATCGGTTCGAAATATGCCCTGGCGGTCAATTCGGGGACGAGTGCGTTGATCGCGGCGCTGGTGGCAGCGGGGGTTGGTCCGGGCGATGAAGTGATCGTTCCCGCCTATACGTTCTTTGCCAGTGTTTCGGCGATTGTGGTGGCGAAGGCGATTCCGGTGGTGACGGAGATCGATGAATCGCTTTGTCTGGATCCTGCGGCAGTGGAGGAGAATATTACGCCGAGGACCAAGGCGATCATGGTGGTGCACATGCAGGGGCATCCGGCGAAAATGGACGCGTTGAAGGACATTGCGAAAAAACACAATCTATGGCTGATCGAAGACGTTGCCCAGGCATGCGGAGGGAAGTATAAGGGCAAGTATCTGGGCACGTGGGGCGATATCGGCTGTACGAGTTTTGATGCGTATAAGGTCATCGGCACAGGCGAAGGCGGCATGGTGTATACCGATAATGAATGGTTCTATACTCGCGCACAAAGTTATCACGATACAGCGGCTTGCTGGCGGCCTGATCGCTATGCGAGCGAACGCAAGGAAGGGGAATTGTTCTGCGGCGAAAATTATCGGCTTTCTGAAATGGCCGGGGCGGTCGGATTGGCCCAGATGCGCAAGCTTGACTGGATCAACGATTCGACTCGAAAGATTTTCCATCAGCTTCGCGATGAAATTAAGCTGCCGGCGTGTGCTAAATGGGTCGAACCCAACGATAGCGAGGGAGTGTGCGGTTATCGGCTTGGAATTATTTTCGATACGGTTGAAAATGCCAAAAAAGCGATTAACGCGGAAGCAGGGTTCGGCGGTCTGGCCGGCGGCGGCATGCAGGGTGCCCGAGACTGGCATTTTTACTGGTATTGGGAACATCTGATGCTTCAGCGGACGGCGACGAGTGAAGGATGTCCGTTTAAATGTCCGCATGTGAAAGACTTGCCGAAGTACTCGGAGGATATGTGTCCTCGAACAAAGGACATCATGATGCGGACGGTCTTTACATCGATCGAACCGACCGATACTCCCGAATGGGCTTCATCGTATGCCGAAAACGTGAATGAAAAGTTCCAGAAGGCGTTCAAATAAAAAACAACGGGATCGATTTCGCGGATCGCTCCCGTTGAATGGTTTCAGGAGTTGAAAATGAAAGTGACGGTTCAGGTCGAGTGGAAACACGGTCCGGTCGCAGGAACAATAGAGACGAAAAACGGAACTCCGGCTCTGGGCCGGATCGTGAAAGGAAAAGGTTCATTGAAGGAAAATCGATTTTCCTTCAACGGCGAAGGGCCTTGCCGTCTGTCATTGACGATCGACTCTGCGAATGTGTATCTCGGCGCCAACGTCACTACGATAAGCGTGATGAGCGACAAAAATCCTTTCACCTTCTTCCTGCGGGATGTGCGAAAGGATTTTCCGATCTACATTCCTGCGTATGGCGTGATGGTTACGACCGGTGACGATGATCGGTCCTATGATGAGATCGCCTCCGAGATTCAAAACCGGCACCAGGCGACCGCGATGCAGCGTATCGAACTCGAACCCGAAGAATCCTTCGAGAGCGCGGCTGCCCGTACGCGAAAAATGGAATGTCCCACCTGGCTGGGCATCAGCCGCGACAACCGAATCTTCGAATTCGATTTTTATCGCGAAGGCCGTCCTGAAAACCAAATCATCCCGAAATATCGCTGGGGCCAGGTCACCCGGGAAGAACTGGAAGACAAACCCCTGGATTTCCGATTTTTCCTTGGCCGGGGTGTGGGTTGCAAGGAAATCGTCAAACGCCGTTTGGATGAGGGCGTGTTGCCCATTTTACATGGAACGATCGAAGATGACGACATCCAGTATGAGTGCACCGCTTTTGCGTCACTGGAAAAAAAGGAACTTGCGCCGGGCAACATCCGGGGAATGAATTATCTCTTCGCGGATAGTGAATTTTATGCCAGTATGTTTACCGATGAGCAAAAGAAAGAGGTTGAACGTCAGGCCGGGATAGAAAAAAAACTCAACGACGAAGAAGTTGTGCTTTTTTTTCGGGCTAAAGCGATCAACACCTCGCGGGTTCCCCGATACGCGTATTTACAGACGATAAACTTTAACCAATGGGTTCGTCCGAAATGTTTCTACGATGGCCGAACGGGACTCTGTTCTTACAAAACAGGCCGAGTCTTCGCGGTCTCAAAATTCAACGGTAAACCCATGCCCCAGGAAGAAATGGCGGTACTCCTCGGACCCGGTGAAACAGCGACCCTGGAATTTTATTTGCCTCACGGTCCGATCAGCAAAGCCAGGGCTTTGGCGCTTTCCAGACGAAATTATGATCAGTGTCTGGCCGAGTGTCGTGCCTTCTGGAAAGCCAAACTCGATCAAGCCGCCAGGATCAGCCTGCCGGACCGGCGAATTGATGAGATGATTCGTGCGGGAATCCTGCATCTGGATCTGATCATGTATGGCCAGGAGCCCAAGGGAACGCTGGCCCCGACGATCGGCGTCTACAGCCCCATCGGTTCGGAAAGTTCACCCATTATCCAATTCACCGACTCGATGGCCCGCCACGAAATTGCCGAACGATGTCTCCAATATTTTATTGATAAGCAGCATGACGACGGCTTCATTCAAAACTTCAACAACTACATGCTCGAAACCGGGGCCGCCCTCTGGTCGCTTGGCGAACACTACCGATACACCCGCGACGATCGGTGGGTCAAAAAAATCCTGCCGAATCTGCTCAAGGCCTGCGACTATCAAATTGCCTGGCGAAAACGCAACATGACCGACGCCCTCCGCGGCAAAGGCTACGGCATGATGGAAGGTAAGGTCGCCGATCCGGAAGACCACTACCATATCTTTATGCTCAACGGCTACGCCTATCTGGGCATGATACGCGTCGCCGAAATGATCGAAAAAATCGATCCTGCCTCCGCCCGAAGAATCCGCAAAGAAGCCCAGGCCCTGCTCAAAGACATCCTCATTGCTTTCGATGCGTGTCTGGCTCGCGGCCCTGTGGTTCCGCTGGGCGACGGCACCTGGGTTCCGACCTCTTCGCCCTGGGTGGAACATCAGGGTCCCTGCTCCCTGTTTGCCCAAGGCGAAAAATGCTACTCACACGGAACGTTCTTCGGCCGGGATTCGATGCTCGGACCGATTTATCTGATTTTGCAGGAAGTCCTCGATCCCCAATCCACCCCCGCCGATTTCCTGATGAATTTCCAGACCGACCTGATGTGCATGCGAAACGCTGCTTTTTCCCAGCCTTACTATAGTCCGCATCCGTGGATTCATCTCAAACGCGGCGAGGTCAAACCCTTTTTGAAGGCCTATTTTAACACGGTTTCCGCCCTGGCGGATCGCGAAACCTACACTTTCTGGGAACATCTCTACCGAGTCAGTCCGCACAAGACCCACGAAGAAGGCGGGTTCCTCATGCAGACGCGATGGATGTTGTGGATGGAAGAAAATCAAACGCTCAGACTCCTGCCCGGCGTGCCGCGAGACTGGCTGGCCGACGGCAAGAAAATTCAGCTCGAAAATGTCGCCAGCTACTTCGGCCCCGTGTCGCTCAAGGTCACCTCGAACCTCGCCGAGGGCAAAATCGAGGCTCTCATCGAGTGCAAGTCCAAACAGCGACCTGCCGTGGTGGAAATTCGTCTGCCGCATCCGCTGGGACAAACCCCCACGAACGTTCGCGGCGGCAAGTATTGTAATGAAACCGAAACCGTCCGAATCGAACGATTTACCGGTCAGGCGGCGGTCGTACTGACCTTTTAGGAGATCAATGATGGAATTTTTTGACGCGTTTCTTCCCATCGGACGAGGCAACGACACCTTGCCCGATACGCCCTGCGATGAATCTCAGGCGATAGCCATGATGGACCGTTTCAACGTCACCGAGGCCCTCGTTTACAGCACCTGCGCCCGCGACAGCGACCCGGAAATCGGCAATGCCTTCCTGGCCGACTTCAACAACCCCCGGCTTCACAAAATCTGGGTCTTCGATCCGGCCTTCGTGATTCCCGAATCGCCCGCCGAGTTCGTCAAACGGGCCCTTGCGAATCACGTCAAAGCCGTCATGATCAACCCCCTGGTGCGAAACCTCCGTATCGATCGCAGTCCGCGCATCCTGGAACTCGCCAAAATCCTCGAACAGCGAAAAATCCCGCTCCTCCTCGCGTATCGCGCCTGGGATGCCGGACAGGATCTCATCGACTGGTATCAGCTCACCGATTTCTGCAATCGATTCCCGAATCTACCGGTGATCTCCTGGGAATGGCGCTCCCGAGCCAATCGTCCGCTCATGGATGCGCTGTCTCAAACCAAAAATCTTCTCGTGTCGCTCTCCTCCGTCTGGCAGGCCCAGATGCTCGAGACCCTCTGCGATACCTTTGGTCCACGGCTGGTCTTTAGTCTTGGACTCCCGAACCTCGATCCCGCTGCCTTTCCCGGCATCGTCATGTACTCACCTGTGGATGAAAAAACCAAACAGGCTCTGGCCGGCGGGATCATGAAAACACTCTTAAGCGAGGCGAACTATGAATAAGGTTAAAGGTGAAATAGCCCATCGTTTCAGCAGGGGACTGCCCCTCGATCATATCCCCCTGATCGACTTCCACACCCATTTGGGAACCTCTTCGGAATATTATCACATTCCCCGAAACACTCCCGAGCAGGTCGTGACGTATATGGATCGTTTCGGCCTCGATCATATTCTCACCTTTGCCATCGCCTCGACCTCGGACATCCGTCCTTCGAATCGCTTTCAGTACCAGGCGATGCAGAAATTCCCCCAGCGGATCTCCGCCCTGACGATGTTCCACGCCCAGTATCCCCAGGACTGGCTCGCGTTCCTGCAGGACGCTGCGAACAACGGCAGCCGGGGGCTAAAACTCATTTCCCAATATCAGCATGCCCGTGAGGAAGATATCGACTGGTCGCCCCTCTTCGACTTCGCCAAAGATAAAAATTGGATCGCGCTTCACCATTGGTGGAGTTCCTCCGAACGTCTCGAACACTGGGCCCGCGATTATCCCGGTATCACCTTCATCGTCGGTCATGCCGCCACCGATTTCAAGAAAATCATCGAAA
>JAAZAW010000206.1 GCA_012514125.1 Phycisphaerae bacterium
GGAGCGTTTTTTTAACGTGACTGAACTCAAGGTGGTCCCGAACTTCCTGACGGAGGAATTGGTCGATGATCGGGTGGACCCGGACCGCGAGGTCGATTTCGGGATTCGAGCCTGGAACGTAGGCCCCGATGTTGACGAGGTCTTCGACGTCGTTATAGATCGAGATAAGCCGACGGACTTTTCTTGCGGCGGTCATGTGAGGCGAGTCGATGACGTCGGGCATGACACGGCTGACGCTTTCGAGAATCGAGATGGCGGGGTAGTGCCCCTTGTTGGCCAGGTTACGGGAAAGCGTGATGTGTCCGTCGAGAATTCCTTTTACGGTGTCGCTGATGGGTTCGGTCATATCGTCACCTTCGACGAGGACGGTATAGAATCCTGTCATGGAGCCTTTTTCGGATTGTCCTGCGCGTTCGAGGAGTTTTGGCAACAGGGCGAAGACGCTTGGGGTGTAGCCTTTGGTCGCGGGGGGTTCGCCCGCGGCGAGACCTATCTGGCGCTGGGCCATGGCTAGTCGCGTGATGGAGTCTACCAACAGCAGGACGGTTTTGCCCTGATCGCGATAGTATTCGGCGACGGTGGTGGCGGTGAGCGTGGCTCGAACGCGAAGCACGGGGGCCTGGTCGGAGGTGCTGACGACGACGACGGCACGTTTTCGACCTTCGTCGGTGAGATCGCGTTCGAGGAAGTCTCGGACCTCTCGGCCTCGTTCGCCGATGAGGGCGATGACAATGACATCGGCGTCGCTGTATCGTGCGATCATGCCGAGCAGGACGCTTTTACCGACGCCCGGACCTGCGAAGATTCCCATACGCTGGCCTCGACCCGCGGTGGTGAGCGAGTCGATGGCGCGGATGCCTGTGCCGAGAGGTTCGGTGACACGGCGTCGGCGTGTGGCGCTGGGGGCACTGTTAAGCAGGGGATAATAATCCTCTGCGGCGATGGGAGGACCGTCGTCGATGGGATTTCCGAAGCCGTCGATGACTCGGCCCATGAGTTGGCGTCCTACCGGAATGTGTTGGCGCGAGGTGATACATTTTACGGGGTCGCCGGTTGCCACGCCGACGAGTTCGTCGTAGGGCATGATGACGGCTTGGTGACCCTGGAAGCCTACGACCTCGGCTTCGAGGGGTTGGCCGGACCGGCGAAGGATTTGGCACTGCGAGCCGACAGGAACGGGGAAGTCGTTGACGGTGATAATGAGTCCAGAGACACCGACGGTTGTTCCGCAGACCTCCATCGGGTTGAGCGATTGGAGAATATTCAATTGTCTGTCGAAAATCGTCATGCGGGTAATTCCGGTTCCTTTTCCGGCGTCGCCAGCCATTGATTGATGGTCTCGGTCATGGCGGGAGCCAGATGTTTTATGATATTATGAATTTGGGTTGTCAGTTGTGCGTCGATTTTTCCGTTATCGGTCTGGACGATGCAGCCGCCGATTTCGACGGTGTCGTCTTTGATCATGCGAACGTGTTGGAGGTTGAAAAGCTGTTGCAATTTTTCGGCGTCGAAGGTTTCAAAGCGTTCCATATCGACGGGGTTCATTTTCAGGACGATGGAGCTTCTCGATGCGACGAGTCCGACGGCGGTTTTGACGTTTTCCATAACGACGGAGGGATCGACCTCGAATTGTTTATGGGTGATTTTGACGGCGACGGCCAGTGCCAGGGCGAGAAGGTCCTGCTGGGCGGAGGTGATCATCTGATCACGCTCGGCCTCGAATTGTGTCAGGGTGTTTGTGAGGGCGGAGTGAACCTGTTGAATCTGGTTAGCAAATTCTTTTTGTGATAGTTCGAAAGATTCGGTGTGCGATTTTTCGAAACCTTGTTTTTTTCCTTCTTCGAGACCTAGGGTGTAGCCTTGTTCGAAGCCTTCTTTTTGAGCGGATTGCCTGATTTCCATGGCGTCGGCATTGGCTTGTTCGAGGAGTTTGTCGGCCTGGGCTTTGAGTTCATCGGCTTGTTGCCTGGCTTGACGGAGGATGTGGGCGGCTTCTTCTCGAACATCGGCGAGATTGAATCGTGAGAATTTCGCCGTCATGCCTTCAACCAGATTGTTCTTTAAGATCGTGCCCACTTTTTATCGATTCCATTCCATGATAAATATTGATAGATAATTAAACTACGATATCTCCTGCGCCGCCTCGGCCCATGATGACGATTTCGCCGGCATCGTCGAGACGTCGGACGATATCGACGATTTTTTGCTGTGCAGCTTCGACGTCTGAAAGTTTGACGGGTCCCATGTATTCCATTTCCTCGTTGATCATTGCCGCGGCCCGTTCGGACATATTATGGAATATTTTTTGTTTGAGTTCGTCGGAAGCGGTCTTGAGTGCCAGAGCCATATCGGAGTTGTCGACTTCCTTGAGGACCATCTGGATTCCGCGATCGTCGACGAGATTGATGTCTTCGAAGACGAACATGAGTCGACGAATCTGTTCGACGAGTTCGGGATCGGAGGTTTCGAGTTTTTCGAGAATGGCCTTTTCGGTGGTTCGGTCTGCGACATTGAGGATTTCGGCGACGGCTTCGACCCCACCGGCTTTTTCGAAGGTTTGCGAGACGATAGCGGAGAGTCGTCCTTCGAGGCCTTTTTCGACTTCGCGAATGACTTCGGGGTTGGTTTGTTCCATCTTGGCGATTCGCATAACGACTTCCATTTGTTTTTCCTGCGCCAGGCCGCCGAGAATTTCACCGGCCTTGTCGGCGGGGAGGTGCGAGAGAATCAGGGCGATGGTTTGGGGGTGTTCGTCCTGAATAAACGTCAGAAGGTTTTCGCTTTCCGCTTTTTGGAGGAAGGCGAAGGGCGTGGCGTTGACGGTTTGCTCGATTTGTTCGAGAATTCGACCGGCTTCGTCTTTTGGGAGCGATTTTTCGAGAAGAGTTTTGGCCAGCATGAGTCCGCCCTGTTCGACGTAGGATTGGGCCAGGGCGAGGTTGTAATATTCTTCGACAACGAGGTTGCAGAGTTCGGCGGGGACTTGGCCGAGGGAAGCGATTTCACGTGTGACTTCCTCGACGGCGTTTCGGTCGAGCCGTTTAAGGATTTCGGCGGCAGTATCTTCTGGAACCGTCAGCAGGAGGATGGCTGCTTTTTTGATTCCGGATAAACTTGCTTTGATGTCCTGTGTGTCTATGGGCATATATAAACTTTCTATCTGCTTTTAATAATCCACTGGCGTACCAGGGCGGCGGCGGAGGAGGGGTCTTCCTTGACCAGGGTCGCCACCTGTTCGGCCATTTTTCGAGTTCTGATTGTATCTTCGTCCACTTCGATACCCTGGAGCACGCCATCGGAGCTTACCGCTTCGCCGATGGGTCCCGAATCCGCATCCAGAGGCGGAGTGGGTTCATTAACGGGTTCTTTAAATTCAAGATTCTGAACAGCGACGTTGGTCGAGGCCTTTTTGAGCATCATGAGCACCATGAGCAGACTTGTAAAGGCCAGGAAAACGAGGCCGACGGGTTTGAGGTATTGTGTGAATTCCGGTAATGAGGCGGGTCCACTGGCGGCCAGTGCCGTTTCGACCGGAGAGGTCTGGAGGTCGAAGAAATAGCTGACTTCGACGGACGCAGGATCATCGGCGTTGATGATCGGTAGGATTTTTTTCCGGATGTTGTCTTCCTGGGCTTGTATGATCGGTTCAAGCTCGATGGGAGAGGGTTTTTCTTCCTTTCCGGTTTGCTGTTTGAAGATTTCGACGAAATAGGTGTAAGGAATGTTGACGGTGGCGCGGATGGCTTTTACGGTTCCGGGGGTATTGTGTTTGACGATCTGGGTCAGGTCACGGTTGCCTGCGTATTCGGTTTCGGTTTCAGTCTGGGACGATTCCTGTCCGGGTGTTTCGGCGATGGGGACAGAAATTCCGGTGTTGGGTCTGACTCCGGGTTCGTCGGCGAGGACGACGGGTTTAGAGAGATTTTCATTGGCTCGTTCTTTGGAAATGACCGGGTCGCCGTATTTTTGTTGGGTGGTTTGAATGGTTTCGGATTCAAGTTCGACAAAGACCCCGACCTGAGCGTTGTTGATGGCGAGGACTTGCTGGATTTTATCGGAAAAGTGTTTTTCGTAGGCGCGTCGAGTGTCGAGTTCTTCGGATGCGAAGGGGGAAGAATCGTTGGGGACTCGACAGGGGACGCCGTTGGCGATGACCTGGACGCGATCTTTCGAGAGACGATCGACGGCGCCGGAGACCATACTGGCGACCGCGACGACCAAAGGCTTGGAGGGTGTGATGCCCGATTGCATGTGCATGTAGACCGACGCGGACGGATCGGAACTCGGTCCATCGGAGAGGATGCGTTTGGACCCTGGGTTAATAATGACATAGGCTTTCTGGACGCTGTCCATGAGTTGGATGATCTGGCCCAGGCGTTGTTCGAGGGCGAGTTTCCATCGGTTTTGGCGATCTTCCTGGGTAATCCACATGTCGGATTCGGTGATGAGTTTTTTCCAGCTTTCGGACATATCGGCCGGCAGGGCGTTGACCTGTCCGAGTCGTGCGATGAGACGGTCACGATCCTGGCGTTTGACAAGAATTTTGTTGTTTTCGATGCGGTACGTGACATCCCAGTTTTCGAGTTTGTTTTCGTAGGAGGCTGCTTCGGTTTCGGTCAGAGGCTGATCGAGCAGGGGAACCATAGGCGGTTTCGAGGTCTGGTAGATCGTCCAGAACAGCGCAACCATAATCATGACGACCAGCAAAAAGATCACCAGACTTTGGCTTGTTGAGAGCGATCCAAGGTGTTCTTTGATCTGTTCAAGTTGTTTTTTTATGAAATCCATTTCGAGTTCCCTCACCGGCAAATCGCATCCTGCTAGCCGGCCCTACGCATATGTATAAAGGTTTTTAGATTCTCATGTTTCTGATCTCGGTATAGGCGTCGGTTAACTGGTTCCTGATTTGCATCAGGAGTGAAAAGGCTACATCGGCTTTTCGGACCGCGGAGAAAACTTCAGCGACATTGTCGGTTTGGCCCGTGGCGAGTTTTTCGGTCGCGGTCCGGGCTTCCTGCTGAAGGCGATTGACCTGATTGAGATTGTCCATCAGGAGCGTTTTGAAATCTTTGCCGTCAGCGGTCGTGGTCGAAACGGGTCCCTGAATTCCCGGCGGACACGGGGGCTGAATTTTCCCCGGCAAAATCGAATTATTTACACCATCAACCATTATTTGTTCCTCTTCAATTGTCAGTTGGAAGTTAGAAGTTGAAAGTTGGAAATTTATCACTCCAACGTTATTTTTCCATCTGATGTTTTTTCAGTTGTCAGTTAACAGGTGCGTTACGACGCACACTACAGTCTTTCATTTTTTCTCTTACGCCAGAATTTTCAGCGAAGAGACAATCATACTTTTACTTAGTTCATAACTGGCCAGATTCGCCTCATACGCCCGCGATGCTTCCATCGCGTTGACATATTCGGTGGCAGGATCGATGTTCGGATATCGCACATATCCCGCGTTCGGGCCTTCCTGAATGGCGTTTTTGTGGCCGGGGTCATAGACGAGTCGAAATTCGCTGGGGTCGAGTTCGACGCCCGCGACGTGCACACCCTGGGTTTCGCTGATCGATGAACCGGGTTTGAAGACTACAAAACGCCGCTGGTACGGATTTGGATTGCCGGCGGCGTCTTCGGTGACGTTGCTCATCGCGATGTTGCCGGCGATGACGTCCATCCGTGTTCGCTGAGCGACCAGGCCGCTGGTACTGATGTCTAGTGCTGTAAACATGGTTTAATCCGCTCCTTTCTATACCCTCAGTGAAATCGCTTTTTCGAGCAGGTTGTATCGGTTTCGCAAAAGTTCCACCGCGACGTTATGCGTTAGGGTGTTTTGCGTCATCTGCGACACCTGTTTTTCGACGCTCCGGTTGTTTCGATCGTGAAACAACAGATATTGATTGTAATCGGTTTTCGCCGAAGCCGGCTGTGTCGATTGTGTGCATGCGAGCGTCTTATGTTCGATGGCCTTTTTCAAATCCTGCTGGAATTTGCTTACATCCAGGTCCTGCATGACGTAGCCCGGCGTATCGATATTGGCCATGTTATTGACCAGAATTTTGTGCCGGGACTCGGTGAACCGGATCAAGCGATCCAGCGGCGCAGTCTCTGAATTGTTAAACACTTCACTCAAGATCATTCGTCATTTTTCTTTCTTCCCATATCCGACGGGAGTTTGTCACGGGTAATTATGCAAGTCTTATGCCAAAATTTAAGTCTCTCTATTTCAGTTGTTTATGTAATCCTTAATTGTCGAAATTCATGTAAAATTTGCGCCTTTGGCGCATAATTTGCGCTAAGATGCCATTAGCGAAAGTCCTTCGTCCTGCCAGCGTTTGAGTTTAAGTCCCAGAGTTCGCAATCCGATGCCCAACGCCTTGGCGGTCTTGGCGCGATGTCCGTTAAACTGTTGGAGCGTCTTCATGATCAGTTCTTTTTCGGTGTCCTCGAGGATGTGTCCGGGTCTGGCTTTGAGCGTCGGTGCGGAGGACGTATTTTTGAGCCAGGGTTCGATCAGATCGACGGTGATTTTACCGTTGCCTGAGAGGACCCACGCGCGTTCGATAAGATTTTCGAGTTCGCGGACGTTGCCGGACCAGGAATAATTTTCCAACACTTTGAGGGTTGCTTTTTCAAGTTTCACCGGTTCTTTGCCGCTACGTTTGGCGAGTTTAGAGAGGAAATAATCGCAGAGCAGGGCGATATCTTCATGCCGTTCGCGCAGCGGCGGGACAAAAATTGGCAGGACGCTGAGTCGATAGTAAAGGTCTTCCCGGAAGTGGCCTTGTTTGGCCCATTGCCAGAGATTGCGATTGGTGGTGGCGATGACTCTGACGTCGACTTGTCGAGTCAGAGAGCTTCCCACACGCTCAAACGTCTTCTCCTGGAGCACCCGTAACAGCTTGGCTTGGAGGTTCAGGGGAATTTCCGAGATTTCATCGAGCAACAGCGTCCCGCCGTCGGCGAGTTCAAAACGTCCTTTGCGTAATTTGTCGGCACCGGTGAAGGCGCCTTTTTCGTGGCCGAAGAGTTCGCTTTCAAGAAGATTTTCCGAAAGGGCGGCGCAATTGAGACACAGCAGCGGTTTATGGGCGCGATTCGACGATTGATGAATCGCGCGGGCGATCATTTCCTTTCCTGTGCCGCTTTCGCCCTCGATCAGGGCGGTGGCGTCGCTTGGGCCGATCTTGGCGATCTGGTCGCGGAGTTTTCGCATCATCAGCGATTGGCCGATCAGTTCGCGAGAGTCGCACATATCGTTGACGGTTCGTCGAAGGGCTTCGTTTTCAGATCGTAATTGACGATCCTGAACGGCTCGTTTGATGAGTAGTTCGATTTCGTCGGCGTCGAAGGGTTTTTGGATATAATCGAAGGCGCCGAGTTTCATGGCTTCGACGGCGGTAGAGACGGTGGCGTAGGCGGTCATTAAAATCACCGGCAGGTCGTGTCCGAGTTGTCGAATCTGACGAAGCATTTCCACACCGTCGATTTCGGGCATTTTCAGGTCGCTGATGATCAAGTCAAAGGGTTGCTTTTTGACGGCTTGGATCGCGTGAGCGGCGCAGGCGAAGGTTGAGACGCCGTAACCGCAACGGCTGAGTGTGTGGGCCAGCGAATCCCGCAGTAAATCCTGATCGTCTACGATGGCGATATTAATCATTGTGCTCACTCCCTTGAGATTGAACTGTGGAAACCTTGTACGGAAATTTGAGCGTAAAATTCGCTCCGCCGGCGGGGGCGTTGCCTACTTTGATCGTACCGTCGTGAGCTTCGATGATTCGGTGGACGATCGACAAACCCAAGCCCGTGCCGGTGTCTTTCGTTGTAAAGAACGGATTGAAAATTCGGTCGGTGATTTCAGGATCGATGCCCGGACCTGTGTCGGCGACCTGCATGAGGATATATTTTTGTTTGCGGTTAAGGTCGATGAACACCTGCCCGCCCTGGCCTGCGGCATCGACGGCGTTTCGGATGAGATTCAGAAACGCTCGCTGGAGCATGTTCGGATCGCCGAACATTTCAAGCGAAGCGGGCGAGTGAATGGAGACCTGAGATTGTTTTTCGGCAAGTTGAGGCTGGACGAGTTCGACGGCTGTACCGACGACCTGCACGAGGTCCATAGCGGCGAATTTGGGTTCGACGGTATGTGTCATCGCCAGCACGTCAGTCACGAGCGCATCGAGCGAGCGAACGCCCATGATGATTTTATCGACGATTTGGAGCTGTTCGAGTTGACCGGTGAGGTCTTTTTTCAACAGGTTCGCATAAAGCTGAATTCCGCCAAGTGGATTGCGGATTTCATGGGCCAGACCCGCAGCCATTTCGCCCAGCGCCGCCAGACGTTTACGTCGTTCGAGCTGACGATTCTTGTTGGCGAGTTCTTCTCGAAGACGTCGTACTTCCAGTTGCAGCACGTCGTGACTTTCCTTGAGCCGATCAGCCGCCTGGCTGTAGCTTTCGAGGATTCCGACGATTTCGTCCTGTGTCAGGTTTAATTTTGTTGTTGTCGTTGTCGGTTCCATGGTTTATCCGGTAAATTGAATACTTCCGCCGTTGTCCTGGTTATAATTCAAGTTTTTCGGTTTGCCGTAAGAAGCGGTCGCTGCTTTGGCTCGTCCGGTCTGCTGGATTTCCGCGGAAATTTGTTGCTGGGTCTGTGAAAGCTCCTGGCAATCCTGTTTGTCCTGTTCGATGATGGCGTTGAGCATCGTTTGGAGTTGGCCCAGCAATTCACTGATTGAATTTCGCAGGTGTTCGGGCAGGAGGTCTTTGAAGTTCGGCCAATTTTCCCGATAGGACGCGCTTTGCTGGTGAATTTCGCCGATTTCCATCACCAACTTTTGCCGTTTGCCCAGGATGTGGAGAAGATCCTCGCTCTGCTGGGCTTTGATCAACACCCGCTGAGATTCGGACAATTTCTCGAGTTCCTGGAAATACAGGTGCTGACGCTTGAGCAACTCAAGCATCTGATTTCCCATCGTCAATGCCTCTTGAAATGTAATCACGGTTTTCTCCAAGCGAGTTATCAAAAATTCGCCGGATCGCCTGAAGTTTTTGCCAGGTATTCCGGCTGGTAATCCAGCAGACCACTGCGATAATTCCAGTCAATCCATTCCTGCCAGTCGCGGCGTGAAAACGGTTTGCCCGGTTCGGCGAAGGCGTCGTCGGGCAATTGCTGCATCAGCCATTTCATGCGTTCGAGCACCGCTTTGATTTTTCCATATTGTCCGAGCCGTTGATAGGCGTTGGCAATCTGAACATAACTGGCCAGTGCGGCGGATGTTTTTTCGTAATGATCGATGACCTGCTCGTAGGCTTTGATCGCCTGGGGATATTGTCCAAGATCGAACAAACAATCCGCCCGGTCAATATACGCCTGCTGGAGATAATTCTCTTCCAGCTCACTGCGTGAAGAAACTTTTTCAATGGCCGCGATGGATTGGGTATAAAGGTCTTTGGCGCGTTTGAGGTTTTCCTGCCTCGCCATCGCAAGCGAATTTTTCAGAGACCGATCGGTGGTCTGTGAAATTTTTTTGAGGTTGTCTTCCGAAATTTTCCGATAGGACTGGGCAATCAGAAAAATGGCTTCGGGACTTGCCCGATTGACCGAATCGCGTTCCAGGGCTTCTTCGAGTCTGGCGACACAACGGTCATATTGCCCGGTGAAATAGTAAATTTTGCCCAGCAGGAACATTGCTTTGCGAAATTCGATCGATTCGGGTGTATAGAGTTTCTGGTTTGAGGTGTCTTCCACCATTTCGCGAAGAACCGCCTCGGCCTGGGTATAATAATTCGATCCCATGGCGAAATAACACTGGGCCAGGGCCACCGGCGATTGCAGGCCTACAGGGGTGCGAGCGAAATCGGCGATGAGAATTTTGTAGTTCGTTTCGGCAGAAAGAAAATCATTTTTGCTTTGATAGATTTGTGCGAGTTTGAACAGAGCTTCGGGAATCAGAGTATCGTTAGGCCATTTTTTGACGAAAAGTTCCAGGATTCGCTGTGCGTCATCGGGCAGGTTCGCTTTTTCGTAGCAGGCGGATGCCTGCCATAAAATCTGGGCCGACTGCCGATCGAGAATCGTCGGCGAGCTTGAGAGTTCCAGCAGGTATTCAGCGGCCCGGTGATAATTCTCGTGGATTTGTCCCTTGAGCGACTCGGCGATTTGATTCGAAGCCACCCGTTCAAGCCGTTCGCTTTGCAATTGCGCCAGTTGACGATGCCAGGTTCCAAGACGAACCAGCATGACGCTCCGAGCTTGATCGTCGTCGACGTCCAGATGGTCGTATTCAAGCTTTGCCAACGCCAGCGCCTGTGTAAGATGATCTTTTTTTGAAAGATATTCGGATGCCTTTTCGAGCGACTGGTTGATATCGTTTTTGCCGATCAGTTTGTTGGGGCCGATTTCGTTCAGCAAGTCCAATGCTTGCAGATAGGCGGCGGTTGAATCGGTAAATCGGAACATCATGGCGCACGATTGACCTTTTCCCACAAGTCCCGCCAGATGATAGGAGGTGTGCGGATAGTTGGAGATCAAGGTATCGAAAAAATGTTCCGCTTCTTCGGGACGCTCGTCCACACAGATACGCCCTAAAAGAAATAGAACTTTGGCGACAAGCTCGTCGCGCGAAGGTAACTGGTTGAGAATTGTTCGAAGTGTCGGCTCGGCCCGGTCGGGCTGATTCTGATAGTATTCACCCAGTGCCAAGCTGTAGGCAAGGGAGAGATGGTTTTTCTCTTCCTTGATCCTCGGCAGGGTTTTGCTGATCAAATCCACCGCCTGGGTAAATTCACCATTCCTGAACAGCCGTTCAGTTTTCAAGTCTATCGCCCAGACCAGATCGTCTTCAGACAAATCGTCTCTATTCCCGAATTCGTCGAGGGTCTGGTCGTATTGCTGCTCAATATCATATCCGGTACGAGGCAGGAGTTCGAGTTTTCGCTTGAGCAACGTAACCACATCTTCGGCGCCAAGGTCTATGGCTGAGCCGATATGATCCACCGCATTTTTGTATTTGCTTTGCCACTCAAAAACATTCGCCAGCATCAGGTGCTCATCGATCGTCAGGGGCCGATCCTCCGGAATCGAATCCCTGAAATATTTATGAAAAGCTTCCAGCCGTTGGTCGCTGTGTACTTTCAGGGGAATTTCCGTATCGTGAATGATCTGGGCGCAGATACGATTGAGCCTGATTTTCTGTTCCGGGTTGAGTTTGGGTTCTTCGAGTACGGTCGAGGCCAGTTTACCGGCGTTGGTATAGTCTTGATTGACCAGCAGGGTTTCGCTCTGGACAACATAATCTTCGAGGGTGTTCTTTTTGAGGTTGCTCA
>JAAZAW010000022.1 GCA_012514125.1 Phycisphaerae bacterium
ATGCAGCGATTAATTATTCGCCCTGGAGGACGATCAGATCCAACGGACCGACTTTAATCCCGGTCTTATGATCCACAGCTTTCTTGGTAGAATCAAAAAACCATTTTTTCCCGGGAATCACTTTATCGAAATCCACGACTATTTCTCCTTCGCGATTAGGATCGTAATTCAAGAGAAACAATAGTACTCGCGTTCCCAACGTTCGTCCAAGAACGAGTGCGTATTTGGATTTTTTAACGGCTTTGTCGGGTACAGCGAGTTTCCGACCATCGACAAAGAAATCTTCGTACCGGGCAATCAGGGTAGTGCCGCGTGCGATGGCGTTATCGAATCGTCCGTCGTTGTTGTACCAATGCCAATAATAGATTCCATCAAACCCAATCGCCGCCATCTGAACCATCTGAAGCGTGGTCAATTCGGGATAGTTAAAGACCATCCGCTCCCCGACACGCATATATCCTGTCGTCAGGACCGCCATCATGGGTGTCTTGGCCGCACCTTCCACCAGTTCCAACGACTTGAGCGATTCGACATGAAACGAGGTTGCGGATGCCTGGGGCGATCCTATATATCGGAACATCTGTCCGGCTCCGATATGCGGAAGGATACGGCGCCAATCCAGCCGGCCATCCGTCATAACCCGCGGATTCGTCGCCTGGCCGCCATTGATAAAAAGGCGAGCCCCCGGACGCGCCTCGGCGATACGTTGATCCCATTTGATGATCATTCGCTTTGATTGTTCCAGAGCGAAATCGATCCAAGCCTTGTTCAGGACCGGATCATTCTGAATCGCTTGCGGTGTGAGGGAAACCCCTGAACTCAGGCCCGCATGTTTGCGAAACGCAGCCAGACACCGCTCACAGAAACAAACGTTCCAGATCGGCGGGCCTTCCAGGTCCCAGTTTAATCCCAGGGAAGGGCAATACTCGTTTAGAAATGATGAAACCTGTTTAAAGACTTCGCTGTTATCTTCCAGTGAGATTTCGGGACAAACCAGGGTTTTCGATCTTGAACCGTTAAATAAGACTGCCGCATGATCCGGGTGCTCTTTCAGATAGACCGTGGAATTACAAAATCCCGGACAATAGTCGATCCTCTGCAGATGATGCAAGCTGGCAATGGTCTCAAATTCCTTGCTTAAGGGCGCTCCCATCAACCCATTAAGACCGATACCGGCAAAATGGGCGGCAAGATCACTCCACAAAGCTTGAGGGTACGTAGGTCCATTAGTCCAGGCGAATATTGGAAACCGTTTGGGTTGTTTCCCATGGATACGGGATAAAACAATCAGGGGTATCTCATGTACAGGTTCCGTCAAGCCTTTTCTGGATACCTGAAATTTGATCGTCGAATTTACCGGAAACGCCGTCGTTCCAGGTACGGTGGCACGCAACCACAGACGAAATGGCGCGGTATACTCGGGCAGCGTTGAAAGTTCCTTCGCCGGAGGGGGTGAATTGACTTTTATAATCGTGTGCCGCAAGACCTGACCGTTACGGTTAATTTTTTCGGATTTGAATTCGGCAATCGACGGTAAGCTGCTATAATCGCCGGGTTCCTTTTTTTTCGCCGGCGGGAAAATCTCAACCCACTCCGGCGTCTCAAGGGTGGCGGTGTACCCTTCCGCGCCGCCGCGAGTATCGGAAATGATCCAATAGAGAAACGTCATCCCTCCATTGGCCAGATACAAGACATTATTATAATCTTCCGTCGGCCAGAAGGTACTGGCAAGCGGAAGCCCCTGATCTATCCAGATTCTTCCTCCGTTGATTACAATAGGAACCTGTCCGGGGCAAGTCAGTTTCAAGGTATTTTTATGGTATCCGGTCGCCATGTTTTCAGGCCAGGGGATCGTGATATTTCCGGTGCGGGCCGGAATGGTCTTTACCTCCCCGGGACTCCGGTCCCATTGCGATTCAATGGTGACCTCGCCCGCCTTGGAATTGTCGCAGGATAATGCCACGATAAGTCCACCGGGGGTCGCATCCGAATTCGTCTTCGATGCAAAACCGCTGATTCGAACGGGAAAAGTTCCAAAAACGATTCGACCGTATTTTTCTTTATCATGAAAAGAACCTCGTACCGGAGCCCAGGTGGAATTCTCTCCGTGAGGACGTTCCTGTCGATTGAAATTAATACTCCAGCATTCTCCCGGCAGGGGAACCCGTCCAATAACGGAAAACGGAATGGCCATTTCAACCGACCATCCTCGGCTTCCTCGAAAAGCGGCGCAGGACCATTGATCCTGTAATCCTGATTCATCCACTTTACTGCCCAAACTGTTGACTGCCGCGTGAAATACCTCAGAAGAAGCGTTGGAGGAATCGGCCTCGATGAACACTTCAACACAATCGTCAGACCAGATCGCCCCTCCTGTTTTCTGGACAGCCCATATCTTGTTCATGGAATCTTCATGGCAGGAAAAAGCGATGTAAAGTTTTTCATCATCGTAACAGACTTTTGCCTGTGTCTGTTGGGTCACCGGCGCAGGCCATTTGGGAGCGACATATCTGAGATCTACCCTCGGTGCCGTTTTCCAGACCGGCTCACTGGTCCTGCCGTCAATTTTCGGTTGCGGTCCGGATGCCATTTTCGGTACATACAGGATGGGAATAAAATCCATGGAAGTTTCCATCTTTGCTGTCTCTGTCAAACAGGTACGATCGGAAGTCCCCTTCATCGGCCGGGATGGTTTTTTATCATCGCCGGTCTGCTCAATCCTGATCGAACCGACCGCAAGATGGCCCCAGGTCGAAGTAACGGCAAGCCGAACCTTTTCAGGAAGTTGCGGGCTGGAGGTATGAAGTACCTGCCAGGACTTTCCATCGTTTGATGCGGCAAACTCACAAAACCTTCCCTCGACGTTTCGCCCAAGCGTGATTCTCAGATAATCGTATTTCTCGATATCACTGATGATCGGCCGTGTGGATTTGTGAATATTGCCTACACCGCCTCCATCCAAAAGGATATAATTTCCATCGCTATATTCCGGAAATGTCAGACGAAATCCAAAAGTAAGTTTGTTCTGACGTCCCTGTTCACACAGAAGTAATACACCCGAATCGGAGATATTTTTTTCGCCGTATTTTCCCCTTTGCCACGGCCGGATTTGCCACGTGATTTGCAACGTCCCCTGTTCTCCCTGCCGCGGCAGTCGCCAATAATGCGTACTCGTCACTTGGGCAGGCTTTCCATTTCCATAAATACGAAGATCACCATTTAAAACATGGGCCGTGGAAAGCCTGGCATCTTTGGGAAGTTCCACAACCCACCGTGTCGTATCCAGGTTTGAACTTTGAAAATCATCGTAAACCTCCTCGTTGTCCAAATTGTTATCCGATATCCCGACGCCATGGCCTTCCGGTACCGCGATCGACAGGATTATGGAGATGAGTGCGAAAATCCTCATGAAGATGTTGAAATACATGGATAACAAGTTGTTCCTTTTCATTCGGCGAGTTCCTTTCCTGTATCGTTCCTGAAATTCATCATAAACCACGACGACATCCGTTGCTCATTATTCTACCTGTTGTGAAACATTGATAGGGAATAGAGATGGAATCATCGCGGAAGAAGCCATTTTTGCTTGTTGTTGAGCTGATTGTAATTCATGGATGCGGCATGTCCATCCGCAAACGTCGCATTGGCTCGAAGATTGTGCCTGAGGGATACCTGTGGATAGTTGATGGGCGCCACACCCAGGGGCGGTCCCCAGACAACGGTTTCCCAGCACAGGGGAACGGTGTCTTTCCAGGTAAAGACATCGGAGTAGGGGGTGATCACCATAGAAGAAAAGTTCCCACCTTCATAGGTTCCCGCCGCCCCCCGCCAGCCGCCCTCGATAATCCAGACGGTCTCGCTTGGATATGGAATCATGGACATTCGAACCCTTCCCCAGGGATCCCATGCATTGTTGGTATTCGCATTGCCGCGAGAGAATCCCGCACTGGCCCCGTACATCGGAGATCCTCCCACCGAACTCTTTTCGGGACACAGCCAATTTTCTCCCGCAACCCAGAACTCTTTTGAATCGTTATAAAAAGGGACATATTTATTCAGAGCATAATTAACCGGTTCCTGTACATACGTATAGGGAAATTGATCGGCATGATCGTTGAGATACATGGCGGTCCCGGTGCCAAATTGTTTGGTTCTGGTCATACAGACCGCCTGCCTGGCCATCTGGCGGGCTTTCTGCAATGCCGGCAGCAGAAGGGCGATCAACACCGCAATAATCGCCACCACCACCAGAAGCTCAATTAAGGTGAAACCGGCTTTACTCTTTGAATTACGATCTATTGAGTTCATACTCATTATCGTTCCTTCTAATCTAGAATAATCACTATTATTCGATTTGCCTTAATACATTTACCAGGTTATAGGTCTTGGACTGTCAGGAGCGACCGCCGATCGCCTGATAGTCCCAAAGTCTGAGGCCCAGATTTATCGATCCTCCACAACTCCAAAAAAATCAACAGATTTATAAATCTTATTTCTAATGCTGCATTTTTTACTCATATTTTCCTTCTTTCGGGCCTCAGGAATTGTTCTACTGAGGTCCGCGAGACCCTGGCGGAGGTCAGGGACGCCGTCCCGGAGGTCCGCCGTCGTGTGGCGGAGGTCAGGAATTCCTCGCCGGAAGCCCGGTGCACCGTTCCGGAGGTCCGGCTCGCCTTGCCGGAAGTCCGCCCGGCGGGTACGGGACACCGACCTTCCACCGATCGCCGCCACCTTCGTCAAGGGTGCATTCATCACTTTTCACTTTTCAATCTATCGTTCCATGACGGCCTCGGCAGGCGATGAGACCTGCCGAGACTCCAAATCAGACTTTTGGCTCTGGGCTTTGGCGGTCAGGAGCGACCTGCCGGTCGCTTGACAGACCCAACGCCTAAAGCCCAGGGTCCCAAGCCTTCTTATTCTTCCAGCTTCACCAACATCAATCCCATCAACACAAGTCCTGCGATCATCGGCAATCCCAACCCGCTGCAAAGCGAGTTCGAGCTTTCTTTCTCATCGACGGTGGCTGCGCCGAAGACCTTCGCGAAATCCGCCTCGAAGCTCGATCGGTTCGCGCCATAGTTGGCCGCGAGGATGCCTAAATCACCGACATCCACCGCACCGTCGCCGTTAAAGTCGCCAAGGTTCCAGGTCTTTTCCGCACCGCCATAGTTGGCCGCCAGGATGCCCAGGTCCCCGACGTCCACCGAGCCGTCACCATTGGCATCGCCGTAATGGCTGCGACAGAGGGTCAGGACCAGCACATCCATGTCCGACTGATCCACGAGATTATCACCGGTCAAATCAAAAGCCGGATCGTTCAACCCATTTTTGATCTGGACAAAGAGCAGATCGATATCGCTGCTCGAGAATTTCCCGTCGCCATCGAAATCCGCCGGGTGCATCGCGAGCTTGTGCACGCCAATATGGGTCCAGTCCGCGTGCTTGGTCAGCATGAGGTTTTCACTCTTCATACCAAAATCATTATCGCCGGAACCCCACTTGTCGGCGACCGTCACATCTACGCCCACAACATCGCCCACAGCAAGCGGAGAAACAACCGAGTTGGCCGGCATATTTTTATCCATGTAGTGATAGGCCGTCATTTGAACCTCGTATACCAACCAGGTATCGCCAAACTCGTCTACCGACTCAACACCCGCCGCCTTGAAACCGATCTGCGTAGCGAGTTCATCTGATATCGAATAACTGCCCGCAAAGGTCTTCCAGATGTCCGCCGCCGGATTAGTCGGATTTGTCCGGGTCGCATTCAACCCCAGAACATACTGCTGGGCCACGTCCTGGACGGCCTCATAATCCAAATCGCCCTCGCCGGTCGTATGCACATAGGCTTCGATATAGTCTTGATTTTTCCAATCCAAATAACCGTCCGAAAAAATCGGATGAAGATCCTTCACCTTCACCGCCATATAGAACTGATTGGTCAAACCATCCCAACGGACCGCATAGGCGGCCCTCTCGAGTTGGGGATTTCGGCTGTAAGTGCATATCAGGGGCACAAACTCGCTCGCTTGCCACTCCGACAAATTCCCATCGATATTCACGCTTCCATCGGCGCGGGGGATGTAGACCGGGTTATTAAACGCTTTGTACACTGCCGTTTTTATCGGGCTGGGGGCAAAACCTGGGGCAAAAGCCCGAGCACTGAGCGTCTGGCCGGGGGCGACAGTAACCTTCTGCACATCATCATACAAGAAACTCTCTTGCGTCGGAATCCCCCCGTCAAGCGTATACCGAATCTCCGCATCCGGCGTACTGCACGAAATCTCCACAAGCTGACTTTCCGCAATATACCCGTCGCCATCCGGATTGAACGCTGGTGTTTTCACCGCCTGAAGATTTTCATAGTAGACATCGTTAATCCAGCATGATCCCCAGTTTTCATAGAGCCTAAGTTTTACTGCGGTCGGCCAGACGGAATTTTGTCCGGCTCCGGTGAAAACCGTTATCCAGGTCGCACCGTTATCGTTCGATACGCAAGCCGACGGAACCAGCATTCCATCAACATTTGTCAGCGTCAACCGTACCCATTGAGTGGCGTTATCAACAGCGGCAGCGATCGCCACACTGGTTTTTGTCCACGTACTGCCATTCCACCATTGCCAGCGTTTCGTTCCATTGTCATTCCAGGACCTGATCTTCAGACTGTAATCACTTCCATCGTCTGTTCCCAAAAGTTCAAATTCGCAGATGCTGATGTACCCATGGCTCCACTTGTTCAGATTGAAGTAATTGATCTGGACCGTCAGGGAATCACCGATTTCTTCCGGTGTGGGAAGGGTAAAATCCGCCGTCTGCGTCTGGATTTGCCCCGTATTATAGCTTGCAGCAAGTTCCACAACCTTACCATCACCATACCCGGATCGGGGATAAGCATAACCGGTTACGGTCCATTTCGTCGTCGTGTCAAGACCGCTGTCGAATTCGTCGTACATGATCAAATCGGCGCTGAGTTTCACAGAACCCAGGACCATCATACAAAACAGCACCCAGACAGAATGCCAAACCGTTCTTGCCTGAATCATCGCAGACCTCCTTTTCACAATAGGTTTTTATGGAAATTCTTCGCGTATTACGTTTTTCGCGAAGGCGTACTCTCACGGATAATCAGTTCACACGGAACCGGTATTCGCATATGGAGACGGGTCCTGGTCTTAAATTGCGTCATCAACTTTTCCGCCGCCAGTTTTCCGAGTTGTGAATGGTCGCCTCGTAATTCCGTAATCTCAAACTGCTCGGCAACCCGGTCCGCACAAGAAGTCTCGCCGATCAACACGAAATCCCTACCCACGGTCAGCCCTTTGGCGCCGGCCACCCGAAGAAACTCAAAAAAAGATGGCGTAATGACGGCATCGAATCGATCCGCTTGTTCGACAATCTTTTCTGCGGCGACTGAAAGCTCCTCCGATGTCGGATTCACATGCACTTCCTGCGGGGAAGCCGTCACGGCGAGAAACTTCGAAGGGTCCTGCCCGAAACTCCGCAGGGCATCCTTAAAACCCTCATAACGGTCGTGATAGGCCTGGTGGGCCGACCCCATCAGGATCGCGGGTTTTCGGTATCCCAGCGACCAGAGATACTCCACCGCCCGCATATATCCCGCCCGCTCATCATGATAAATCTGAACACTTTTGGTTCCGACCGCCGAAAGAAGGTCATTTCCCGCCAATCCGATCACTACGATCGGCTTTCGCTGCTTGACAATCCACGCCAGGTCTTCCTGAGAAAAATCGCCGGCAACAACCAGCCCGCTGCAATGCTCCATCGCACCGGCCAGAACCTGTGCCGTATTCGTCTTGCTCTGAGGCTGCCACACACTCACGCCCCATTCGCTCTCAGGCAATCCCTTTCGCAGCCCGTCCAGCAAATCGCCATAGGCTCCGCAACAGGAGCGGTTGAAGATCAGAAGCCCGACATGCGTCAGCGGACTGATTGTTTCACAATGCTCCGGTGTGGCTCCGGGAATATTCACGGCAAAAGTCCCTCGCCCGGGAAAACGGGAAATAAAACCGTCGTTCGCCAGACGATCTAGAGCGGCGCGAACCGTCACGCGGCTGCAGTTAAATTGTTCAGCGATCTTGCGTTCACTCGGTAAACGGTATGACCCCTCGCTTTTCCGCTGTTGAATATCTTTTGCGATTAACGTCGCAAGCTTTTCGTATTCGCATTCTCTGACATTTATATTCGCCATAAAATTTCCTTCTTACTGGATTCACCGTACATTATCGTCGATTGGACATACCCGTTTCCGTTTGCCATATCAACGCTCTTCCACTACAAAAACCTGCTACAATTGAATCGCCAGACCTCTGTAAATCGCTAATTCCGGTAATGAAATCTCACACCATCCGCCTGTTGCTGTCGTCACTTTGATTTTCTCACCGCTCTCGATATCGGTTATACTCCTGAACGGATAAACTGAAGTATTGATGCGTATTTTGATCCCGCGGATAGGAATCACTTCATCGTAAGCACAGATTTGATCCGTACCGGTTGAAACATAGGATTCCTTACGAATATATTTCGACCGATACTCCCGAATCACTTCGGCAAGATCGTCATTGACGTCCGAACGAATGGAATAGCATGAAGGCGCAGTCCCCAAACGTTTGAGATGACATTGCGGATCAAACGGATAACCATGCCCTAAAATTTCGTTGGCGGACTTATTATTGAACAGAATATTCACAAAATGCAGAATGATCCGTGACTTTTCTTTCTGCCGAGTCACCGCAAAATGAATGTGTTTCGGCGCATTGACCACTTCGACAGACTCTCGGCAAAGCCAGTCGCTTGCACGAGCCACAAGCATGCGAATGTGCCGGTTCATCTCGTACATGTATTGCCCCGTCAGATCGAAGCTGAAATAAATAACTTTACCTCGCCCATAACTGCCGGCAACGATCGCGGGCTCTCCGGTATCTCCCAAAATCTCAAGCCCGCCGTTGACACAGGCAAAATCGGTCTCCGGACGAACATCGGCCCATGTTGCAACAACCTCACGATCCGGAGCCGCTTCGATCGAGAACCACGGGCATCGGCTGATCATTCGATCCTGAAGCCCTGATGAAATGGCATGGTTATGTAATAAAAATGGATACCGGTTAAAGAGCGGCGAACCTCGATATCGCTCCCGATTGGACGAAACTCCCTTGAAACCTACTCCCAACACATCCGCCAGAGAGAACTCACCCCTGAAGCGGTCGTGTTCATCGTACAGAGAGGTCTCGCCGGTCACCAGCAAAGTCCCGCCATTCTGAACATACTCACGAA
>JAAZAW010000207.1 GCA_012514125.1 Phycisphaerae bacterium
TCGTAGCATTACAAATATCAAAATTTCGGTCGCTGAGCCTGTCGAAGCGACAGGGTGGAAGCAAACAAAAGACCCTTCGACTTTCCTCAGGGTCCGAAACTACGACACGACTAAGTCAAAAGCGTATAAACCGTCAACGCAATGACGACGCTTCGTCTTTCTGAAAGGCGGCATTACCATCGCCGACGTTGGTATTGTTGCTCGTCGTTGTATTCGATGAATTTATATCTTGCAGCGGAACAATCAGTGTGATTCGTGTCCCCTGGTCCGGAGCCGAATCGATCATCACATTGCCTCCAAAGTGCTTGAGACGTTCGCGAATATTAAAAAGCCCAAATCCACCCGGTTTGATGCAATTGGTATCCATACCGGCCACGTCAAATCCCTTGCCGTAATCTTCCACCAGAACGTTGATGTTGTGTCCCTGCCGCATGATTCGCACCGCCGCGCGTTTGGTGTGAGCGTGTTTAACCACATTGATCAAAAGTTCACGAACCCCCTGAAACAACAGCACACGCACATCATCGCTGAGCGGTTTGAGTTTTTGATCATTTTGAATTTGAATCTGAATCTGATATTGCTCCTGAATGCGTTCCGCCAGCCATTCCACCGCAGCTTCAAAACCGAATTCATAAAGCACCGGCGGACTGAGTTCGAACGTCAGCGAACGGGTAAACTGAATCGTCTGATCGATTAATTTATAAATTTCTTCCAGCGCCCCAGCCATTTTCGGTGTTGAAGCCGATTCCCGAATCAGACCGAGCTTGATCTTTGAAATCGCCAGATTCTGTCCGATATGGTCGTGCAGCTCCGTTGCGATTCGTCGGCGTTCCCGTTCTTCCGCCAACGACAATTCCGAAGCCAGTGATCGAAGCTGTTTCTGATATTGCAGCATTCTGGCTTCGGTTTTTTTTCGTTCGATGGCGTAATGAATCGCCCGGACCAGCAGATAATGATCTACATGATCTTTCACCAGATAGTCCTGCGCTCCAAGTCGAACCGCCAGAATCGCCATCTCTTCGTCTGCCAGCCCCGTAAGCACAATGATCGGAATCGTCGATGTTCGTGTGTGAACGCTGGTAAAAGTCTCAAGCCCGCTGCTGCCGGGCAACGATAAATCCAGCAGAATGACGTCAAATTCCTCCTGCTCTATAAGCAATAGTCCATCCTTCAGGTTTTCGCAGACCGTGAGTTTAAATTGATCGGATTGGTTCGTTGAGAGGTTTCGCCTGAGTAAAATGACGTCGTTGGGATTATCTTCGATGAGTAAAGTATGAATCGATTTCTCTGTCATTCTCCGTTCCTCTTTTGCAGACTCATGGCTCAAACACCGTGATGGCCCGTCCGGACGCAAGGTGCCTTATGTGTCGTCATGAAACTGAATCACCATTCAGGGTAATCGACTACGGAAAACCAGAACCATTCAATGATCGCAACGATTAAAAATTTACCCTGTGCTCGATGGCAAAAACGACTTCGCATCGAGGGTTAATCGCTGCAATGAATAAAAACTATCATATTAATATCTGAATCCACCCGATTTTGTCAATAGTTGTGAGGCTGAGCTTTCTAATATCAATATCTCTCAGATCATTTAAGATGTCAAGTGTTTTGTGGAACTTAAATAAGAATTCATTTCCGCAGAACAAAAAATGCGATAAAATAAATCAACGAATGGGATGAAATCGTTAAATATAATGCATGTATTGCCGATAGGATCCAATATTTCATCAGGCAAGGGGGATAAGGATGAAAGCTGCGATTATCGAACAGGCCAATCGTTTTCAGGTCACGGATTTTCCCGAACCCATACCCGCTTCCGACGAAGTGCTTATCGACGTGGCCGCCTGCGGCCTGTGTGGAACCGATATCCATATTCTCAAAGGCGAATATCCCGCCACATATCCCCTGATCCCCGGCCATGAGTTTTCCGGCACGATCCGATCCGTCGGAAGCGAGGTCACGCATTTGCAACCCGGCCGGCGTGTTTGTGTCGATCCGAACATCTCCTGCGGCCAATGTTTTTTCTGCCGCGAAGGACAGGTCCACCTGTGTGAAAACCTCAATCCTATCGGTGTGCGTCGAAACGGCGGTTTCGCCCAGCAATGCAGCGTTCCGCAAACCCAGGTTTACACCATTCCCGACTCCATCGACTTTGCCGCCGCCGCCATGATCGAGCCGCTCTCGTGCGCCCTTCATGGCGTCGAACAGGCCCAACTCAAAGCCGGTCAAACCGTTGTTGTCCTCGGTGGTGGAACGATGGGCGGCTTACTCGTTCAACTTGCCAGACTCTCCGGCGCTTCGCAGATCATCGTCTCCGAGCCTCAAGCCTCCCGGCGTAGACTTCTCGAACAATTAGGTGCCGATATCACCTTCGATCCGCTCGAACAAAACATCGGTTTATCGATCAAAAAAATCCATCCCCATGGCGTCGATGTCGTTTTTGAATCCGCCGGCCTTCGCGTCACCGCCCAGCAGACCTTTCCCCTCACCCGCCGCGGCGGCACAATTATTTTCTTCGGCGTCGTTCCGCCTCACGAATCGATCACTGTCAGTCCTTACGAAATCTATTTTAATGAATGGACGATTCGTGGTTCGTTCGTCAATCCACACACCCTTCGCCGAGCCGTCAAAATTCTGGCCGACCGGCGAATCGACATTTCCCCTTTCATCTCTCATCGTTTCTCTCTTGCCCACTTCGCCCAGGCATTGGAACAATTCCGAAGCCCCGACAGCTTCAAAATTCAGATCGATTTTTCACTGTAGGGCGGGTATCCTCCGCCAATTTCCTGAGAAACGCAACCGTAAAGGGATCGCGCCTTCGTCACGATCGCAAAAACTCAAATCCATCTTCGCCTGACTTTCCCAACTCAGACTCACAGACTTCCCCGCCTTTTATCTTCCAACTCTTCAAGCCGCTTTTTCGTATACGCCAGAATCGCCTCCCGCCGCATGGATATGTCTTGAAAACCTATCCGCATGTGATAGATTGAACCGTAACGTCCAGAGTATCTTATGATCGATGACCCCCGTTTAAAGGAGTTTTGTCGTGGCAACCAGGGAACATCTTGAAAAGTTTCATTTTTCACCGTCCCTCTAACATCAGGCTCTTCAAAAAAAACTGTCGCCTGCCCTTGCGTATAACGGACAGGATTTTAAATCATGGCAAAGAACGCTGCGAAAGAAAATCAAAGAGCTGATCGGTCTGCCGACAAACCCAAAAGGGGATTTACGCGTCCGATCGTTATGGAAGTGGAATCGAGTTGCGCTCCCTTTTTTATTTTTACGGGGGCCGGAAAGGATCAGGTGCGACATGGCGGAGA
>JAAZAW010000208.1 GCA_012514125.1 Phycisphaerae bacterium
AATGGGTAACCTGAAATTAAAAAAACAACGAACTTGTCCGAAACACCGGCTGGAATAAAGAATTTACAGGGCTGGGCTACAAAACAAGATTATTTTGGACAGCAGTGATATTATATAACAAAAGTGAATCAAACCTATCATAAAAAGGTTTCAGGCTATGTTGGGAAGTGAAAAAACAGATGTTGCCGTCAAGACGCGGACCAAGCCCAGGACGCAGATGCCTCCGCCCTACAGGGTGATTTTGCACAATGACGATGTGAACGACATGGGCTATGTGGTTGAGACGATTGTCAAGCTCACGCCGATCAAGCTTGAGCAGGCGGTAGAAAAAATGATGGAAGCCCATGAAACCGGGGCGGCGGTGTTGCTGGTTTGTCACAAGGAGCGGGCGGAACTTTATCAAGAGCAGTTTCATTCCTGCCGATTGACGGTAACCATCGAACCGGATTGATCTTTAGAGATTCGAGGTGATATCGTCGATCGTGCCCTGTTACACATTTTTTACTATCGATATCTCAGTAGAGCGGAATCAGAATAAAAGTGACGCATTGTTTCAACGATCCCGCGGCAAATTCGATTGGGATTCGTGTTTTTTCTAAAGAGGAATCTGATGCTTGCATTTGAAGAATCTTCCGGTGCCATAAAATTGACAGGATCGTTTTTTTCATCCGACAATGGAACACTCTCGGTCAAACTCGCCGATACGACCTGTTATGCCAATCGTCTTCATTTTACTCCCTGCGGCGATTCAAAGTTCAAAGCCACTGATCGGACAATTGATCTTCAGGTCATCCTGGACGATCGAATGTTTATCCTGAATATAAAAAACATCTCCGGAGAAACGATCCGGGTTGATGAGGTATTTTTTGATTTTGCGCCCTCGACGTTCAATCCGCCGCTTCAGGCTCGCGATTATCGACAACTGATTCATTCTCGCGATTTTGAAACCGTCAGCCACATCAAACCGGTCCATTTACCGGGAGAATTCAACGACGATGATCCGGAATCCGGCATGATGACGGTTTTTTCAAACGATACGACTCGCCATGCCCTGTTGATCGGAACATTGCCGCCTTATAGCGATGCCTTTTGTTATATTTCGGCCCGACATGAGAGTTTGCACAAGGAAGGATTATTCGGCCTGCGAATTCGATTTGAATTTCGCCGTGATCTCGCTCCGGGAATGGAACTGTCCACCTCGCCGCTGGTGATGATCGAAGGCATGAGAGGTGGAGAAACGCTGGAAAAGTACGGTCAAATGGTTCGAAATCGACTCATGCGTTCTCCCAAACCCGTTGTGACCGGCTGGAACACCTGGGATTATTATGCCGGCGCGATTACCCGCCGGGATATGGATGAAAATATCGCCACCCTGAAAAAAGTTTTTGGGCAAAAAATAAAATATATCATTCTCGACGAAGGGTGGGAATGTCTGTGGGGCGTCTGGCAAGCCAACTGGAAATTTCCCGAAGGGCTGGAAGAACTTTGTCGACGTATTAAAGCCGACGGCTACATTCCGGGTATCTGGACCGCTCCACTGATGGTCAGCTATTTTACCCCTCTTTATCGAAACCATCCCGACTGGTTCGTGAGTCATGCCGATGGAAATGTCCACCTGACTACCCTCAGCTACGGCACAATGGCACAATTGGATATCACCGTGCCCGCGGTTCAGGATCATTTGCGGCGAATTTATACCACCCTTAAACAAAACGGTTTCGAGTATTTCAAAGTCGATTTTACGCAAATGATTATGGATGCCGAACGATTTCACGATACGCAGATCGGACGAGCAAAAATCGTTCGAAAGGTCTTCAGGATCATTCGCGAATCGATCGGTGAGGAAAGTTATCTGCTTTCCTGCGGAGGTCCGTTCGAGTCGGTTATTGGAATTGCCGATGCCTGCCGGATCAGCACCGACATTCACAACTACTGGTCCATGATCGCACAGAATATTCGATGCTTTCTCTCGCGCCTCTGGATGCAGGGAACCATCGGCAATATCGATCCTGATTTTCTGATCGTCCGTAGCCGCGAAACAACCGAAGATCCGATGTTAAACCGTCGGTTGCCGATTCGACCGCGAGCCAAAGGAAAGCACTGGAACGACGGAGCGGAGATGACCGCGGAAGAAGCGAAAGTACTTGCCTTGGCCGTTTACCTTATCGGGGGCGAAATGATCCTGGGCGATGCGGTCGGTAAACTCAATGCCGAAGGGCTTGCCATTCTTAAAAAGGTGATTGAGCCTCTTGCTACCCCGGCCCGAACGATGAATCTGTTCGATCCGCGGGGCCAAAGTTACCCGATACTCTGGGCCAAACGAGAAAATGACGATCTTGTCGGTTTTTTCAATCTCACGGACGAAATGATGATGCAGCAGATCGACCTTGCTTTTCTTGATCGTCGATTCCCGGCAAACGCCATTGACTTTTGGAGCGGACGCATTGTTTCGACCGATCGCTGTTTCCAATTATCATTGCCGCCGCGTTCGGCCCGGGGATTGATCTTCCCACACGCAGATTGAATAGATCATCGCTGAGGTAAAATAGATCGGCATGCTTGACGAATACCTTTTTAATGATTTGTTGTTTTTGATCAAATCAGCCGAAGGGTATAGGGATATCGGAAATATTCGCCCTTGGTGACGGCGTTGACGGCTTTGATCATCATGACGATATCAAAAATAACCAGTAAGAACAAAATGGGAATTCCAATCAGGATGAACGAAAGGAAAGCTGCGATCGCCAGATAAATGGTCATGGTGATCTGAAAATTCAACGCCTCTTTTCCCTGATCATCGACAAATGAGGATTCATCTTTTTTAATCAGCCAGAGAATCAGAGGTGCAACGATTTGCCCGATGAAAAGTGGAATAAAAAGCGCAAAGCCCGCGAGATGGCAGAACATCGCCCATTTTTTTTCTTCTTCCCGAAGAACCGGTTTTTCGACATTTTCAGGTGTTGAAGGGGCTGCTGTCGCAGGATTTGTACCGCCGGGTTCCGTTACATTTTGATTTGGATTTTCGTTAAAATTTTCATTCATTATTGTATCCCGCCTTGAAAAAAAGATTTAATTGTTTCCAAATATCATTTGTAATCGATATGGTGGCGATTGTCAACGTACATTTGATCCTGGAAGTTCTGAAAAAGGGCGATGAAATTGTTCTGAAAGCGGTCCAAATCCGTCAAGGGATAATTTCTGTAAAATCAGTCGGGGAAATCGCTTGACGATATCGGTGGCTCTCTCATAGAATATTAAAATTCGGAAGAAGAAATGCATTGCTCAGGCCGACTGGAGAATCATGCCAAAATGTGCCGACGAATGTTTCATTAATGCTGTCAGGAAATGATCCTGGCTGTTTAACGGTTAGACAAACCACGACTTGAGAATCATAATATAAAGAGACCATCGCCGAAATTCGGCAGGTCGGTTCGCGGTGTTGTCACAGCGATAGTTTGTTTCAGGAATATACTAGTATAAACCATTTACAAGGAGACGGGGCAACCCGGACTCGGTGGACACAGGTTAATGGCTCGCAAAAGAAAGAAACTCGGCGAAATATTACTGGAATGGGGAAAGATCGATCCTGGCGCGTTGGAAACGGCGTTGAAATATGGCCAGGAGCACGGCATTCAGATCGGCCAGGCGCTAATCCAGCTCGATCTGGTCACAGAAGAAGATGTGACGCGGGCGCTGGCGGAACAGGCGGGCATGGAATATGTCGATCCGATGAATAATCCGGATGTCTCCGCCGCCATGTCATTGATCCCCGACGATTTTGTCCGCAAGAATCTGGTTCTGCCGCTGGGAAAGGCCGACGGACGGTTGAAGGTCATCATTCACGATCCGCTGGACCTGGACGTTCAGGACAAACTCCGGTTTCGACTGGGAACGGAAATCGAATGTTATCTCGCCCCTAAATCCAAAATCAAAGCCTATATCGAAAATCGTATTGCCAAAAACGACAACAGCCTCGACCAGACGGTCGATGAACTCAAGAAAGAACAGGAATCGATCGATCAGGAAGCTTTGGCGGTGGAAGGGCTTGGAGAAGACGACGCCAGCGCTCCCATCGTCCGGTTGATCAACCTGCTGATTTCCGAAGCCGTTCGCGGACGAGCGTCGGATATTCATATCGAACCGTTTATCGACCATGTTCGCGTGCGATATCGTATCGACGGTATTTGTATCGAACGCGATTCAATCCCCAAAAGTATGCAGGGCGCGGTCATCAGCCGTTTGAAAATTATGTCCCGCATGGATATCGCACAAAAACGCGTCCCGCAGGACGGTCGAATCAAGATGATGATCGACGATCAGCAGATCGATTTTCGTGTCAGTTCGATTCCCTCATATCATGGCGAAAGTATCGTCATGCGTATCTTGCGTCCCGATTCGGTCAAGATCGGTATTCAATCGATGGGTTTCGAGGATGAAGATTATCAGCGGTTCCAGCGAATCATCCAGAAACCCAACGGGATTTTCCTGGTCACCGGTCCGACCGGTTCGGGTAAAACGACCACGCTCTACGGTGCTCTCCAGGCGCTCAATACCCCGGACCGCAAGATCATCACCGCCGAGGACCCTGTCGAATACAACTTTTCGGGCATGAACCAGTGCCAGGTAAACGAAACCATCGGGCTGACCTTTCCCATGATCTTGCGCGCCATGCTGCGTCAGGCGCCGAACATCATTCTCGTCGGTGAAATTCGAGACCTCGCGGTTGCGGAAGTCGCGATTCAGGCCGCCCTCACCGGTCACCTGGTGTTCAGTACCCTCCACACCAACGACGCGCCCAGCGCCATCACCCGTTTGATCGATATGGGCGTCAAGCCCTTCCTCGTGGCCAGTTCCATCCAGGCGATCATGGCTCAGCGTCTGATTCGAACGATCTGCCCGGAATGCAAGGAAGTGGACCCCGAACCGGACCGGTTTCTGCTCAAACTCGTCGGACTCGATCCGGACAATCTCGGCGATCACAAAATTTATAAAGGCAAAGGATGCAAAGCCTGCCATAATACAGGATATCGCGGTCGAAAAGGTATTTTTGAATTGATGGAATTAAACAATCAGGTTCGCGATCTGGCGTTTAAACGCGCCCCGACCAACAAGCTGCGGCAGGCCGCCAAAGCCGGTGGTATGAAATCGCTTCTGGAAGATGGAAAAATTAAGATTCTCAAGGGAATCACCACACCCGAAGAGATCGGACGAATCGCCCAGTCGGAAGGAATTATTACGGAGGATTGATAGACGGTGGCTACTATTCAGATCGATCGATTGCTCGAAACATGTGTTCGTCGAAACGGTTCGGACTTGCATCTTCACGTCGGACGAACGCCGGTGCTTCGCGTTCATGGCCGACTGCGAAATCTGGAAACCAAGGTCCTGGAACCCGAAGACACCATGTCGCTGATGAAGGCCATCACGCCCGAACGAAATCAGCAGGAAATTCAGGAAGAAGGCGGAACCGACTTTGGGTTTGCCTTCGGCGACGCCGCCCGTTTTCGCGTGGCCGTTTTCAAGGCCAAGGGCAACATCTCGATGGTGTTGCGACAGATTCCCAACAAGCTTTTGAGCTTTGAAGACATCGGTCTGCCGCCCATCGTCAAGAGCCTCTGCCGACGACCCCGTGGTCTGTTCCTTGTGACCGGTCCGACAGGATCGGGCAAAACCACCACGCTCGCGACGATGATCGACTACATCAACAGCGAACTCGATCATCACATCATCACGATCGAAGACCCGATCGAATATTATCACAAACACAAAAAATCCATGGTCAATCAGCGTGAAGTCGGGACCGACGTTCCGAGTTTTGCCGAGGCGTTGAGACGGGCCTTGCGTCAGGACCCCGACGTCATTCTCGTCGGTGAACTTCGAGACCTCGAAACCATGGAATCCGCCATTCGAGCCGCCGAAACCGGTCACCTGGTCTTCGGAACGCTTCACACCACCGGTGCACAGGGGACCGTTTCCCGTATCACCGACCAGTTCCCGGTCAATCAGCAGGAACAGATTCGCGTTCAGCTTTCCACCAACCTCATCGCGGTGCTTTCCCAGGCATTGTTGCCCAGAACCACAACGGGCCGAGTGGCAGCGTATGAGTTTATGGTCGTGACGCCCGCGATTTCCAACCTGATCCGCGAAAATAAGGTTTATCGTATCAATTCGAGTATTCAGACCGGTAAAAAATACGGCATGCAATTGCTCGACGATCACCTCTGGACGCTGTATGACAATTCGATCATCAGCGTCGAAGAAATGCTCGACAAGGCGCAGATGCCCGGTCAAATCAAACAAAAACTCGACGCGACACGCCCGGGTTGGAGTTCAGGCGGCTATGGCCCGGTCATCGGAGGGGATGTTAACGGGGAAGAAAGTGAATAAAGGATTACAGACGCTCGATGGAGTGATAACATTATGACGTCAATTCCGGTAAAACAGTTGCGTGGGCGACGGCTTGGTCGCGTGCTGATCAAGATGGGCGACCTGACCCGCGAACAGGTGCACGAAGCCCTGGAAATTCAGACTCAACGGCGAGGTCCCCTTGGCCGAATTCTGGTCGAGTTGGGATACATCACCGAAGATAAACTCAATATGGCTCTGGCTGCGCAAAAAGGCATGGAAGTCGTATCACTCGATACGATGGAAGTCAGTAAAGAAATCATCAAACTGATTTCGCCCCAGATGGCCAATATCTACAATATTGTCCCCATCGATTACAAGCCTGAAATCAAAACCCTGACGATTGCCATGAGCAATCCGGACAACTTCCAGGCCACCGACGATATCAAACGTTTCCTGGGATTTAACACCATCGCCGCCTATGCGCCCGATGAACAGATCAAAAAAGCCCTGACCCGCTATTATCCCGAAGAAGCCGAAGAAGACATCCAGGACCTGATCGACGAGATCAAAAAAGATTCCGAATTGTCCAAACTCCAGGGACGCGGCGATAGCGTCGATCTCGATACCCTCAAGGAAATGGCCGAGTCCAATCCAGTCAAAAAACTGCTGAACCTGATCCTGTTCCAGGCCATCCGTGACAAGGCGGCGGACATCCACTTCGAACCGTTCGAAGAGGAATTTCGTATCCGCTATCGTATCGACGGTGTGCTCTATGAAATGGAATCCCCGCCACGCCATGTGGCCATGGCGCTGGCGTCCCGTGTCAAGGTTATGGCAAATCTCGATATCGCCGAACGGCGTGTCCCGCAGGACGGACGTATCCCCCTGACCCTTCGAGGCCAGCCGGTTGACCTTCGTGTCTCGGTGCTTCCCACCATGTTCGGCGAAAGTATCGTGATGCGTGTTCTGGACCGGTCCCAGGTCTCGCTGGATATCGAAAAACTCGGGTTTCGCGAAGATGATACACGTCTCTTTCGCCAACTCATTCACAAACCTCACGGTGTTATCGTCGTCACCGGTCCGACCGGTTCGGGTAAAACAACCACGCTGTACTCGGCTTTGAACGAACTCAACAGCGTCGATGTCAAAATCCTGACGGCGGAAAACCCCGTCGAATATGACATCCAGGGTTTGATGCAGGTACAGGTCAATGAAGAAATCGGACTCACCTTTGCCCGCTGCCTTCGCGCTTACCTGCGTCAGGACCCGGACATCATCCTCGTCGGTGAAATTCGAGACCTGGAAACCGCGACCATCGCGATCCAGGCCGCCTTGACAGGCCACCTGGTCTTTACCACGTTGCACACCAACGACGCCCCCAGTACCATCGCCCGATTGGTCGATCTGGGCGTTGAACCGTTTCTTATGACCGCGACCGTCGAAGCGATTGTCGCACAGCGTCTGGTACGTAAAATTTGTCGCGATTGCAAGACCCCCTTTACACCGACCGAAGAAATGCTCCTGGAACTTAACCTGACGCCCGAAGATGTCAAGGGCAAACAATTCTATTACGGCAAAGGATGCGAAGCTTGCAATAACACAGGCTATAGGGGACGAATGGGAATCTACGAGATCATGGTGCTCGACGATGAAATGCGCGATCTGATCGTCAATCAGGCCTCGACGCAAGTGCTCCGCCAGGAAGCCCGGAAACGCGGCATGCGAACCTTGCGACAGGCAGGCCTGCTGGCGTTGTACGATGGTTCGACCACCATCGAAGAAATCGCCAAGGAAACCATGAACGAAGAAGATTAACCCGATCGTTGCTTATCCGGCAGGTTGGCCGTGGATACCAACTTTGTGTTCCGATTGAAACGATAGAAATTCAACTGCGGAGGACCAGACCTTGCCGATGTATCAATACAAGGCCAAGGACCCCAAGGGGCAGGAAGTCGTCGCCGACATTCAAGCCGCCGATGATCGAGAGGCACTGGCCAAGGTGATGGCCAAAGGTCTGTTTCCGCTGTCGCTTCGTGAGAAAAAAATCCCGAACCCGCCTGTCAAAACTCGATCCGAAGTTCAACGAAAAAAAACTTCAAAATCGATTGAACCGCCGACGGAATCGTATTCATCCTTCTGGCTCGATAAAGTCTACCCGGCTCGTCGCTCAAAACGATCATCTACTTTACCCGGCAACTCGCGGCACTTCAGGACGCGGGGTTGACGATCCTTCGTTCGCTTGAGCTTTTGCACAAGCAAATGCCGCCCGGACGATTTCGCAGTGTTCTGGAACAAATGGTCAAAAAAATCGCGTCGGGCCGAACCCTTACCGAGGCCCTGGAGGAACACCCCAAAGATTTCGATCCGGTCTATGTCAAAATGATCCATGCCGGCGAAACAGGCGGTTTTCTGGAAAAAACGCTGGTGCGAATCGCCGAGGCCAAGGAAAAAACGCTCCAGATGCGCCGAAAAGTGATCCAGGCGATGATGTACCCGGCTTTGGTATGCGGCATGGCCATTCTGATTATGCTGGGGATTATCAGATTTATCATCCCGATGATCATGGGCGATGCCGCTCAAATCCCCGGTCCGTTGGGGTCCATCGTTCGTTTGGAACGATGGTTTTCCCGCGGTGGGGGACTGCTTATTCTGGCCGTACCGTTCGCCTGGCATTATCTTTCCAAAAAACTTCGTCTATTCGCATTCATCCGATCCATTTGGGACCAGATCGTTCTGGACATCCCGGTGATCGGAAAATTTTTCTATAAACTGTCCGTCGTTCGTTTCAGCCGAGTGCTCGGGTCCCTCATCGGCGCGGGCGTGCCCATTATCCAGGCCCTGGAATCGACCCGCGACGTTACAGGCAATGAAGTTTTCGCCCGTGCGATCGACAAAATTCATGATCAGGTGATCGAAGGGTCCAATCTGACCCAGGCCGTCGTCAATGCCCGTATTTTTGATCCTGCTGTGATGAATATTATCGAAGTGGGTGAGGAAACGGGCGACCTGGATAAAGTGTTGTTAAAATTGGCTGATAATTACCAAGAAGAACTTGATTATCACGTCAGCTATATGATGACCATTCTGGAAGTCGCAGTCATTGTAGGAATGTGCCTCTTCATCGGTTTTTTGGTCGTCACGCTTTATTCTTCGTTAATCGGCGGGATTATTGACGGCACGATTGGCGGCGATTAAGTGCGGGAGTTACCGCAGGGCAATCGCATGAAAATTTTCCGGTTCATTCTTTCAGGGTGAATCCCAGCACCGTCAGGAGATAATCCCGCTGATAAGCCAAGTTGCAAGTTAGAATTTATAAGTTAGTAAAACGTTGTTTGACTTCTATCGCTAAGTCTGTGATTTCTGACCCAAAGCCCGACCGGGTGGCCGAATGCAAATTTTTCGGAAAAATAAGCAATCCCAAAATTCATAAACGCTTTATTTGAATGAAGATAAGAATGAAAAAAA
>JAAZAW010000209.1 GCA_012514125.1 Phycisphaerae bacterium
ATTGTAACCAACCTTGATCTGCAGTCAATTCACAACGTCTACCATTCCGGACAAGAATGACATTGTTGTGAATTTCTTTTCACCAACTGCTTTATCAGGAAACAGTCGTAGTCGCCGAACGAAGTATGGAACTCTGTGGTAGTGGGGCGGGGGTCGAGGTCGGCGGTTTGCTGGAAGGCGCCGCCCCAATAGACCAGCCAGGTGTTGGGAACGATAGTGACCGCCGAGGCGACGTCGTCGGCGGGACTTCCAACGGGAATCACATCGTTAAAGGCCCCTGTTGTGGTAATATAGGCGAGAAAACCGTCGGTGGCGCCGATGGGCGAGATTTTATTCGCGGGGTTGGCCGGATTGAAAACGGTTTGGCCTGAGAAGGTTCCGGTGACGTAGAGCGTCGGTGCGGCGCCCAGAGCCAGGCTGGTGATGGTTTCCCTGCCTGCGCCGGTAACGATATAGACCCACTGATAGTTGCCGGTGGCGTTGATCGATGAGACGAAGGCATCGGTTTCGCCGGCGGCGGTTTTCAGTACGGTTGCGGAACCGGGGTCAAAATCGACGGTTTGCTGGAAGGACCCGCCGAAAAAGATGTTGCCGAACTGATTGCATTTCATGGCAGTGACGACGTCGGTGCCGGGGCCACCCAGGGTTCTGCCCCAGATGAACGTACCGTCGGACTGGAGCTTGACCAGGAAGATATCGCTGTCGCCTGTGGAATTGACAGGAGAAACGCCACCGAGGGCGTCAAGGTTCATGGTGACTTTGAAGTTACCCGCGACGAGCATGTTATAGGTCGCGTCGAAGCAGACGGCAACGACGTCGTCGTCATCCGGACCGCCATAGGTGATCGTCCAGAGGTATTCGCCCATAGCGGTGAATCGTGTGATGAAGCCGTCGGCTTTTCCGGCGGAAGTGATTTTATCTTCGGTGGAGGCAGGGTCGAAATCGACGGTCTGGTTAAACGCGCCTCCGACGGTGAGATTTCCCGCCAGGTCGGTGGCGGCAGTGGTTCCGTTGTCGTTTCCGGGACCTCCGATTTGTCTGGCCCAGAGGAATGTTCCCTGCGGACTGAATTTTGCGATCAGGACATCGGTTCCGCCCCGGCTGGTGAGGGGGGGGATGTTCTGGTTCCCGGCGGTGAAGAAAATCGTACCGGCAAAGTTCGCGATCAGGTAAACGTTACCCGAGCCGTCAACCGTCAGCGCGGTGCCCTGGTCGTTCTGGTTACCGCCGATGGTGATGGTCCAGAGGAGATCGCCGTTCGAGGCGAATTTTGAGAGGAAGATATCCTGTCGCCCTGCGCTTTGGAAAAGTCGGGTGGCTTGGCCGGGGTCGAAATCGACGATTCCGGTGAAACTTCCGGTGACGAAGATGTTTCCGCTGGTGTCGGCGGCGAGGGCTTTGACGTAATCGGTCCCGGATGAGCCGAAGCTCTTGGCCCAGCCGATGGTGGCGGGTTCGGTGACGGTGATATTGACGATGGCGGCGGGAGATTCGGCCTGGCCGTCGCCGGCTTTATAGGTAAAGGAGTCTGGGCCGAGGTAACCATTCGTCGGTGTGTAAGTTACGATGGGCACGGAGCCTGAAAGCGTTCCATGCAAGGGGTTGCCCGGCGTCAGGACGATTGGATCGCCGTCGGGGTCGGAGCCGCCGAGTTGAATGTTGACGGGGGTGTTTTTGGGGGTTGTGACACCGATGTCATAAGCGATGGGGGGGGTATTGACGGCGATGGAGACAAATTCTGCGATGATGGTCATGTCGGCGTTGACGGTGAAGGTAATGGGGTTGTCGGTTCCGCTGATATCGCCGGACCATTTATCGAAACGATAGCCTGCGTTGGGAACGGCGGTAAGTGTGGTGTCTTTTTTGTTTGGGAACGCACCGCCTGTGGTGGCGGACCCGGCTGCAGAGCGGACATATCCGCCGCCATTGGAGGAGATGGTCAGTGCTCGATATTTGGGTTCACTGCCGTCGTCGGGGGTGCCGCCGGAGGGACAGCCCGGTATGGAGAAAAAAGAGAAAATGAGGCAACAGGTGAGTAATTTTTCGAATACGCGGAATTTACGCATGGCTGTGTACTCCAACGGTCCCCCGACCTGCCGGGGGATTTGCGGGCCTGACTGTACATTTGAGTTCGTGTTTCGTTGTGTTTTTAAAAACGTAAATATTTTAAGAGAAAATGGTTGGAATTGCAATGATTGTTGGGAAAAGTTGGAAATTTCAAGTAAAGAGATTGAACCGTCAAGGCGCTAAAGACGCCGGGGGAAGAGAAAATGAAGGTTGGAAGGATGTGAATTCGACGTGGTTGTTTTTTTAAGGAAAGGGGGCCGAGATAAATCTGGAAATTCCGTCAGAATAACGATTTTCAACCATTTACATATCTTTAGTAAGGTGATATACTTTATATTTCGTTCCTGGAAAACGCCCGGGGGCGAATTACTGGAATCGGCGGCAATGGGCCTCCGAAAAATGCGTTCGTTTTTTATAGGGTGTACAGGTTTTTTATTTATGGTGAACTACAATATTTTAAATTCGATTGAAATCGACGAAGACGAACTTAATCAGGCCCTGGCCGACGCGATCGGCGAGGGTGAGCTTGAGCAGAAGATCGGTGACACATCCACATCATTCAAGCCGGGTGCGATCATTAAGGGCAAAGTGGTTGAAGTTGTCGGTGACAGCGTCATTGTGGACGTTGGTTTCAAGAGTGAAGGATTCGTCTCTGTCGGCGAATTTGAAGACCGCAGCGCAATCGATCCGGGCGATGAGTTCGAGGTGTTCCTTGAAGCGGTTGAAGATGATACAGGAATGATGGTGCTTTCCAAACGTAAGGCGGACCGTATTCGCGGATGGCAGCGTATTATCGAGACTTGCAAGGAAGGCGATAAGGTGACAGGCCGCGTGACCCGCAAGATCAAATCGGGTCTGCTTGTGGATATCGGTGTGCCGGTATTTTTGCCTGCGAGCCAGGTGGATATCCGCCGGCCGGGAGATATCGGGGAGTATGTGGGTCAGACGGTTGAAGCCAAGATCATCAAGATCGACGTTTCCCGCCGGAATATCGTGATTTCCCGCAGAAAGATGATCGAAGAAGAACGCGCGGAAGCGAAGTCCAAGCTGCTTTCCGAATTGGAAGTGGGACAGGTTCGCAAGGGCGTGGTGAAGAATATCGCCGATTTCGGTGTGTTTGTCGACCTTGACGGGATGGACGGGTTACTGCATATTACCGATATGAGCTGGGATCGGATTTCTCATCCGTCTGAGATGGTGCATATGGATCAGGAAATCGATACGATGGTCCTGAATTTCGATAAGGAAAAAGAGAAAATCGCTTTGGGTCTCAAGCAGCTTTCGGAAGACCCGTGGTCGCGGGTATCGGAGAAATATCCGATCGGTTCTCGTACCAATGGCGAGGTGGTGAACCTGACCTCCTACGGGGCGTTTGTCAAACTCGAAGCGGGCGTGGAAGGGCTGGTTCATATTTCGGAGATGAGCTGGACGAAGCGGATCAATCATCCTTCGGAGATGTTAAACATCGGCGATACGGTTGAAGTGGTTGTTCTCGACGCCAATAAGGACAAGAAGGAAATTTCGCTGGGTATCAAGCAGGTGGAAGCGAATCCGTGGGAACTGGTGGCTCAGAAGTATCCGCCCAATACGGTGGTCGAAGGCGTGGTGAAGAACCTGACGACGTATGGCGCGTTTATCGAAATCGAAGAAGGGGTCGATGGTTTGCTGCATATTTCCGATATGAGCTGGACCAAGAAGATCACCCATCCGAACGAAATGCTCAAGAAGGGCGATACGGTCAAATGCGTGGTGCTGGAAGTGGACAAAGACAAGATGCGGTTGTCCTTGGGCATGAAGCAGTTGACGGAAGACCCGTGGCTGCATTCGATTCCGGATCATTACATTCCGGGCCAGATCGTCAAGGGCGTGGTGACGAAGATTACCAACTTCGGTGTTTTTGTCGAACTCGAGCCGGGTCTGGAAGGGTTGCTGCACGTGAGCGAAATCGCGGATCACAAGGTAGAAAAACCCGATGCGGAACTCAAGATCGGTGATGAAATCGAAGTGAAGATTCTTCGCGTGGATATTCAGGATCGCAAGATTGGTCTGTCGAAGAAACGTGCGGAGTGGGCCAGCGAAGGCGGCGAAGCTCCGACGGAAGAAGGCGGTCAGGAAAAAGAACAGCTTAAGGGCGGTTTCGGTAATGCTTCGGGCAATGGAATTTTTGGTTCACTCAACCCGGTTCAGATGCCTCAGAAGGACGAAAACGAGTAAGCGTGATTTGATGATTTCAGATTTACAAAGGTCGATGATCGAAAGGTCATCGACCTTTTTTTATGAAGGCATGGTTTGTTGAATGTCGAAGGGGCTTTGTGAATCCATATCGTTGTTATCCGAGCCGCGTTGAGGAATAAACTCTTGAAAGTGATTGAGTTGGGCGATAAGATATTATGCGAAAGCGAAAGAGAAACCGTTTTTGGAATGAACAAATTCATTCGATTTCGGATCGAAGAATTTTATGATTGGCCGACGTAGCTCAATTGGCAGAGCAGCGGTTTTGTAAACCGCAGGTTGCGGGTTCGAGTCCCATCGTCGGCTTTTGCAAATCCCATCAAGACTGGCAGTGACTCCAAGTGCCAGATTGCGTCTAACATGCCTCAAAACCAAGCAATTACAGTAAACCATGAATTCGTTTCTGACCTTCAAAATGAAGGGGTTGCAGTGTTTAGCCGATGACAGGTCAATGACTGCAAAAGTACTCACTTCCGACAAGCCAGACGACAAGCTGGCAAGCCAGTTCCCTGAACTTGATGAACTGGTCAAGGCTTGGCCAAGGCTTCCAGAAAGTATCCGCAAGGGCATACTGGCCATGATTCATAGCTTTCAATAGGGGGATTTGATGATGTTCTCAATTGTGATGGAAGATTTCGCTATTTTGTTTTCCTTGAATATACCCCATCACCCCCCACGGGGGGCGGGAGTAACGTAGCTTTATACGTCTCTAAAATTTTCTCTAATTTTTGAAATCAGGTCAATGAATCGCGATGGATTGGAACAAAGAAAGGCAGGGAAGGTTAGCATGTCCTATCAACTGAAAAAGCTATTGCCGAGACACAAGAAAATTCTTGAGCTTTGTTTGCAGGGAAAGAACTTTGTTGACATAGCCAAGGAAGTAATGGTGTCACCAAGGGCGATTTCGTATATCTACAAATCCCCAATTTTCATGAATGAATTCCGGTTTCAAATGTGGAAGCGAGCTTTTGAAAAACGTCTTTAAGGAAGTGCTTCCTGACTGAGAAAAATTACTTCTTCTTCATTGAAACGAGA
>JAAZAW010000210.1 GCA_012514125.1 Phycisphaerae bacterium
ACCAGGTGGCCGGTCAGCGACGCCTGAATCGCCGCCTCCGCCGTTTCCAGGTCTCGAATTTCTCCGATCATGATAATGTCCGGGTCATGACGCAATATACTTCGCAATCCCGCAGCAAAGGTCAATCCGATATTCGGATGAACCTGAATCTGATTGACCCCCTTCAATCGATATTCCACCGGGTCTTCAACCGTAATCACCTTCACCTGATCCGATACAATACTGTTCAATGCCGAATACAGCGTCGTCGTTTTTCCCGAACCGGTCGGTCCTGTCACCAGAATAATCCCGTGCGGCCTTAAAATAAGGTCCTTGAATCGATCGTAGGTTGTACCGTCCATCCCCAGATCGGTCATCCGCAACAACACCGAACTTTTGTCCAGAATACGAAGAACGATCCCCTCGCCATAAACGCTCGGCAGAACACTCACACGAATATCGATATCCCGTCCTTCATGCCGAATCTTGAACGCGCCGTCCTGCGGCAATCGTTTTTCGGCAATATTCAGCGACGACATGATCTTGATACGCGAAACAATCGCGAGCTGAAATCGCTTAATCTGAGGCGGCATGGTCGTCGTATGCAGCACACCGTCAATACGATATCGAATCCGAAGATCGTCTTCGAACGGCTCGATATGAATATCGCTCGCCCGATCGTTGATCGCTTCACGCAGAATTTCATTAACCAGCTTGACGACCGTCGCTTCCTGGGCCTGCTGAACCAGGTCTTTGTCTTCCGCCGCCAGTTCTTCGAGCGACCCCAGATCATGACGCTCGCCTTCGAGCATCTCATCGATCGCTTCACCGCCGACACCGAAATAGCGTTTGATCATATTCGCAATTTCGTGTTCACTCGCCAGGACAGGCTCGACGTTCATCCCCGTCACAGCCCGTAACTCATCCATCGCCTGGACTTCATACGGATCGGAAATCGCGGTAATCAGCGTCTGGCCCCGCTGGGTATAGGGAAAAATCTTTCGCCGATGGATCAGCTTTGCGGGCATGGCCTTCAAAATCTCAGGATTGACCGTCTCATTGGGTAAATCCACAATGGGAATCGCGAATTGTTCGGAAAAGACCTTCAGCAGGTTTTCTTCCGACATAAACCCAAGTTGCAGGAGTATTCGATCCAGCCGGTCCGAGGCGCTGCGACGAGATGAATTCGCCTGAGCGATTTGCTCTCGTGTGACCAAACCTTTTGTTATCAGAATTTCACCAAGACTCACAGTTACTCCTAATATTTCAGCTATTTCAGCTCGAACCGTTATTAAATATACCTTGAAAACCTGAAAACAGTTGCACAGGATAATCTTATATCATCGGCCTATCAAAAATATCTCTACATTATATCCCCCACTTTATCTTTTTTTAAAGACTTTATGAATTGAATGAAAAATAACAGGTCCGGTAATATCTTCGATATCGATAATCATACGCTTTTGATTTAGTCGTGTCGTAGCATGACAACTATCAAAATTTCGATCGCCGAGCCTGTGGTCCTCCGGCCCAAAGCCCAAAGCCCGACCGCGGTCGCGGATATTGAAGGTCAACTATTTTTCATGAATTCATAAGGCAGATATTTGCGGCGATATTCTCCGGGCGGCATGTGATTTTCTCGTCGGAACCGACGGTAAAATACTTCCAGACTCTCAAATCCACATTCCGAAGCGATCTCCTTGATCGAAAGGGTCGATCCTGCAAGAAACGCCCTGGCCCGTGCAAGCTGCCGAGAAAGAATGTACTGGTGCGGTGTAATTCCAAGATGCGTTTGAAAAAGTTTAAAAAGATGAGGTTTACTGACTCGGCTGTGCCTGGCAAGAACGGTAATGGGAATGTTTTTTTTCATGTTTCGTTGAATGTAATCAAGCGATTGAGCCAGCGGCTTGGGATAATTCCGTCGGGAGGACAAATCGGTGTCAACCATGGCATGGCGCAGGAGTGTATTGTAAATATAAAGAGCCAATACATCCCGGTCCAGTTTCCGTTCATGAAACAAGTTGACACATTCCGAAGTAAATCGATCAATATCGGCGTCGTTAGTCAAGTGCCAGGAACTCACCCGTGAAACCGGACGATCCGGATCGTTGACAGAAAAGACAAACACCCCGCATCGATAAGGTGCTTCAGGTGTAGTCCGACAGATCGTCTCTTCTCCGGATCGATGCCAGAAGATGGTCCCCCGTCCAAACGTCTTCAATTGCCCCTCGACCGGAAAAAGCACTTCACCCCCGGTGAGCACTTCCACCACCTCCATATTTTCCGGTATCTTATAGGGTGTGACTTTCGCATGATCCGGAGCCATATAAAAGCCGACTCGCGAAAGTTCCTTTATTCGTCCGGTCCAGTCTTTCATTTTGATAGCTCCGGTCAATAAATAATACTTTCAGTCAATTGTCTTCCTGGCCGCTTTTTGCGATACTTATACTTTTATTACAATACGTTTTGCGACAAGAAAATCAACTTTAAGATGGAGAAAAATATGAAACGAGCCTTGGCAGTTCAATTGTACTCTCTGCGGGAAGAAGCTCAGAAAGACTTCGTCGGGGTGCTCAAAAAAGTCGCCGATATCGGTTATCAGGCGGTCGAACCGGCGGGGTTCTGGAACCTTCGACCCCGAGAATTTAAAAAGATCATCGATGATCTGGGACTCAAAATCTTTTCATCCCACTCCCCCTGGGCCGGAAGTTTCAACCTGGGTGAAGCCATGGATCTTGCCGATGCCCTCGGCCTCGACAAGATCGTCTGCGGCTACGGCCCGAATGAATTCAAGGATAGGGATTCCATCAAATACACGGCGGAAACGACCAACAAAATGCAGGCGATCCTCGAAAAAAACGGATTCATCCTCTTCCAGCACAATCATGATTTTGAATTTCAACGCATCGACGGCAAACTCAAATATCAGATCTACGCCGAACTTTGCCCCAAAGTTAAATTCCAGATCGACTCCTTCTGGTCGACCAACTTCGGTACGGAAGACGAAGTCGAAATGCTCAAACTCTTTGCCGATCGCACCATCCTCATCCACATCAAGGACGGCATCCTGAGACAGGCGCAACAGGAACTCAAGGTCACCAACGGCACACTCGATCGCCAGGTCGATCTGCGCGCACTGGGAAGCGGCCAGCTCAATATCAAAGGCGTGGTCGAAAATCTTCCCGAACGGATCGATAATATCATCGTTGAACTCGATTACTGCAATATCGACATGTTCACCGCCATCGAACAAAGCTACAAATTCATGACCGAAAACGGTTTTGCCGCAGGCAATAAATAACGTTCACGGTATAAAGGACAGGATAAAATGAAAACGAAAAAAAAGACCAAACTGGGCATCATCGGCTGCGGGATGATCAGCGATGCCTACTTCAAAGCCGCCCAGATGTTCAACAACCTTGAGGTGACCGCCTGCGCCGATTCCCTTTCGGAACGCGCCCAGGCCAAAGCCGAACTTTACGGCATCCGAAACATGAAAATCGATGAGCTTCTCGCCTGCCCTGAAGTCGAAATCGTGTTAAATCTCACGCCTCCCAAAGCTCACTACGACGTCACGATGCGAATACTCCAGGCCGGAAAGCACGCGTACTCCGAAAAACCCTTCGGCATCGATTTTGAACAAACCTCACGAATCATGACGCTGGCCAAAGAAAAAAATCTTCGCGTCGGCTGCGCCCCGGACACCTTCCTCGGCGGCGGCCAGCAGACCGCCCGTAAAATGATCGACGACGGCTGGATCGGAAAACCCATCGCCGGAACCGCCATGGTCATGGGCCGCGGCCCGGAAAAATGGTCGCAGGCCCCCTTCTTCTACGATATCGGCGGCGGACCGATGCTCGATCTGGGACCTTATTACATCACGTCCCTGGTCCACATGCTCGGCCCCGCCAAAAGTGTCACCGCCGTCACCTGCAAAGGTTCCGATACCCGTATCGGCGGCCCGGACACCGTTCCACACATCTATCCGGTCAACGTCAACACCCATTTAAGCGGCATGGTCGAATTCCGGTGCGGCACCGTGATTACCGTGATCACCAGCTTTGAAGTCTACAAGCACGGCCATTCCCCCATCGAAATTTATGGTTCGGAAGGCAGCCTGCAGGTGCCCGATCCCAACACCTTCGGCGGCCCGGTTCGCATCTTCCGCCGAGGCTATACGGAGTGGGAAACGGTACCGCTTTCATACATTTACACCGAAAATTCCCGCAGCATCGGCGCCGCCGACATGGCCTGTGCGCTCCAGAGCGGTCGGAAACATCGCGCCAACGGCGAACTCGCCAACCACATCCTCGAAATCATGCTCTCTTTCGAAAAATCCGGCAAATTGGGCAAAAAAGTGGACCTGACAACGACCTGTGAACGCCCGGCCCCCCTGCCGATGGGTCTGGAACACGGCGAACTCGACGACTAATACTAATTCCATTTACTTCGTGCGCGGGGGCTAATGTCACGATATCCCGATTTCGAAGCTCATACTGCCTGAAATAGTTTATTGACATTAAAGTACCGCGCATTCAATAAGTCAATTCC
>JAAZAW010000211.1 GCA_012514125.1 Phycisphaerae bacterium
AAAGCTGTTCCCGGGCTCGGCGGTATTTTTTGCATTACCGCCAGTGAGTTTCATACTCATTGTTATTCACACTATCCCAAACGAGATCGCACCCACAGCATCAAGGAATTCAACGACTGGGCCAGGGCGGATTTTGTCTGTCCGCGATGCGCCGAGCGAAGTCCGGTCGAGGTGACGGCGGAAGTCATTGAATTGCTCAATCGCGGTGTCAAACGGGCCAACCCCAAGGCGGATGTGATTGCCTGGACGTGGAGCTGGTCGATTCTTGAAGACGATCCGCAGAAGGAGTTGATCGGACGATTGCCGAAGGACGTTATTTTGATGTCCGATTGGGAACGCGGCGGCAGTAAAAAAGTTTGCGGCAAGACGTTTATCGTCGATGAATACAGTTTGTCGATGCCCGGACCTTCACCGCGATATAAAAAGCAATTGGCATTGGCGAAACACAGAGGGATGCGCATGATGGCTAAGCTTCAGTTCGGCGCGACGCACGAGCTGGCGGCGGTGCCGTATCTGCCGTTGCCGCATCTGCTGGCGAAGAAATTTGAGGGGCTGCGAAAACACAAGGTTGACGGCTATCTGGCTTGTTGGATATTTGGGGGCGAAGTTTCGCCTATGACCCGGCTGGCGGGGTTGATGTCGCAGAAGAAATGCGTTTGCGCCGCCGACGCCGTCGATCAGGTCGCCAGAGAGACGTTTGGCGAACAAAGTGCCGATGCCGTTGTCCGGGCTTGGAAGAAATTTGCCCAGGCGTGGCAGGAATATCCGTTCAGCATTCCGTTTTTATATTATGGCCCGATGAATTATGCGACGGCGTATCCGTTGTCGCTGGATATGAAGAAAGTTCCGTTGATTCCGGGTTGGCTTGAATTGCCGCGAGACAAAAAAGGGCATCTGGCGGTGGGGGACAATCTTGACGGCTGGATCGATCCGTTTACGCCGACGCTCTTGGTTCGGGCGTTTACCGCACTTCGAAAAAAATGGGACGAGGGTGTGGCGATTCTCGAAAAAGCGACTCAAGGCGACTCCGAAAATCGTTCGCTTAAGCTTGAAAGGAACCTGGCGAAACATATTTCGCTGGTTGTCGCCAGTACGATGAATATTGTGAGGTTTTATCCGCTATATCGTAAGTATCGGCAGGCGAAAAAAGCCGATGAGAAGGCAAAATTATTGAAACAGATCCGTAAACTTTTCGAAAATGAGTTGGAGAACGCCATTCAGGATCGGGAACTGGTGAAATTCGATTCCCGTCTGGGCTATCACGCCGAAGCTTATTGTAATCTGTATACGCTCGACGATTTTGATTACAAAATCCAACGGCTTAAATCAATTTTGCGGAAATAAAATAGCCCGCAATCTCTTGATGAAATTGCGGGCGGGTAATTTTCGAAAAAAGTTCTGATTAGCCCCAGCGGTAGGCTTCGTCGAACATGGCCAGGACGTTTTCGAGTTTGCTGTAGTTGACGAGCGTGTTGCCGGTGCCGAAGGCGTATCGGCCTTTGGGCATGCAGTGGTTGAGAATTTCACGCGCTCGACGGCGAAGGGTGGCTTCATCGGCACGGGCGAGCAGATCGACATCCAGACCGCCCAGAAGGCCGATACGGCTTGAATAACGATCATAGAATTGTTCCACCGGGCAGATTGCATCTTCGTAAGAATGTTTGGCGTCGATCTTCACATCGTCGATCAGATCGTCCATGATGGCGTTGAGATTGCCGCAGGAATGCAGGAAATAGACTTTGTTATTTGCGTGGGCCAGATCGGTGAGCATCTTGTGGCCCGGCAGGGCGTGCGTTCGGATGAAATCGGGCGAAAACAATGTGCCGCTGCGGAAACCCATATCGTCGCCCTGGAAAAAGCCGACGAGATTTTTCAGGCCGACCACCCGGCGATAAATATCGACAAGGATTTCACGGGTTCGATCAAAAACGGTCTTGACGAGTTCGGGGTCGTCGTAGACCATCATCGATAAGGATTCATAGCCGATGAGGACATCCGAAGGCATCTCGAGGAACCCTCCGGTTGGGCAGACCATCATGCCCATCCCCTCGGGAAGATTTCTGTCGACGAACTCATACATCCAGAGATCTTCATCCTTGACCGTCGGCCAGGGATATTTTTCATAATCCTCCCAGGATTGGATCGGTCCGCCTGTTGAATTGATCCAGCCGCGATCATTTTGGCTTAGTTCGGAGGTATTTTTTGAAAAGAGGGTATTTTCTGGAAATTCCACACCGCCGATAACGCGGATGTAATCGTAGCCCATGCGATGCCAGTATTCGATCTGGCAGAGCAGGTGTTTTTCCATCTGGACCCGGTCGGGGGATGAATCGACCCATGTTTTTTCGAAGACATGCTCGGTGATCCATTTCATGATTTCCGGATCGGCAAAAAGTTCCGCCAACAGAACCCGTTGGGGAGTTTTTTTACCGGTGATTACTTCGAGAAAATGTTGAATGTTCGGCTGGGGGTTTGCGATCTGTTTTTTAATGCTTTCGGGTATAGCGGACATTGTGATCTCCTGAATAAAACTTTTCCAATGAACTCCTTGAATTATGCCATAAAAAAATGGTATTGTCTTTGGATGAAACGACGAATATGTATCTGAATCGCTTTGGAGGTTGACATGCGCACAATCCATGATTCGATGCCCGGAATGACTCAGGATATTGAGATATTGCACTATATACGCCCATATATTCGGCATTGCGGCAATCGGCGACGATTGGCCTGGGTGATGAGGAATCGCTGTCTGCTCGACTATCTGCTTGTCTATATCGCCGAAGGTGTCGGGCGGTTTGAAGTTGCCGGAAAATCGTATGACGCTCAGGCGGGCGATCTTTTCTGGATTCCGCCGGGCGTAACGCATGAAATGGAAGGGTTCCGGCCAAGTATGGTATGCCCTTATGTTCATTTCGATCTGATCTATCGGCCCGAGGTGAGCCACTGGGATTTCAGTATTCCCGAAGGTATGACGGATCTGAGCGAATTTCAACCGTTGATGCACCCGCCCATGACAGGGACGCCCTTCGAGAAACTTTGCGGGAAAATCACCGCCTACAACAACCAGCGAGTGGGAAACCTGATCGATGAAATCTGCCTTGAAGCTGCCCGTGCCCAGCCTTATGCCTTTCTTCGCCTTTCAGGGTTGATGATGGAGATTCTGGCGGAGATTTTAAGAGGCCGTCTCGGGTTTCCGCACCAACACGACGAACACGTTCCCTTGCTGGAAAAGGCGGCGGAATACCTTCGAACCCATAGCCATCGGGATGTGACGATTGAAGAGGCTTCAGAGGTCGGCGGTTTGTCGCCGAGTTATTTTCGTTATCTGTTTTCGCTGCATTACCATTGTTCTCCGCGAGAATATCTGGCGCGCACACGGATGCGAAAAGCCAGAGAGTTGATGATGGGGTCGAATCTGAATCTCTCGCAAATCGCCGCCCAGACCGGTTTCGCGACGGTTCACAGTTTTTCTCGCACCTTTAAAAGGCTCGAGGGAATTTCGCCCAGTGAATATCGAAGCTGCGGGCAATCGGTCACCCGAGTCGAAGGCCGAAAACCGTTTGTTGTCGAATCTTCGACGGAAAAATGAAAATTCATGACGATGGAGTTTTTGAAAATCATCCCGGCGTCTCTATTTTGAACAGAGTTCTGCAATCCTTCGCCGGATTTCCGCAAGGCTTACTTCTCGCCCATCTGCCTTCGCAAATTCTCGAAAACCTCTTCAACGTCCACCGCCGCCAGACACGCCGCCGTTCCCTCTTTCTCCACCTTCGAACAAATTTTCTTGTAACAAGGCGAACACGCCAGCCCCGTCTTGACAACACCCTCTTCTTTCCGATAAGGTCCCGTCCGTTTCGCGTTCGTAGGTCCGATGATCGCCGTCACACACTTGCCCATCGCCGCCGCCATGTGCATAGGCCCCGAATCATTACAAACCACCGCCCCCGCCTTCTCGATCACCGCAAGCAACTCCGGCAGTGTCGTCAATCCCGTAAAATTCACCACGCCTTTCCCCGCGTTTTTCTCCACAATCACATCCGCCAGCTTCATTTCTCCACGCCCGCCGATCAGCACAACACGCCGCCCCAGTTCCGTCACAATCTTCCCCGCAAGCTCCGCGAAATTCTCCACCGCCCATCGTTTCGACGACCATGTCCCACCCGGCGCAATCGCCACAAACTCATCCGCCTCCACGTTTTGTTCCGCCAACAGTTCTCCAACCCGCCGCCGCGCATCTTCATGAATATAAATCGGAAACTCAGGCTCCGAAAAATCAATCTTCAACAACTCCCCAACCGCCCCGATCCGATCCACGATATGCGTATTGCGATCTCTCGCCGGCATACGGTGCGTATAAAAAATCCACCCCATCTCCCGTTTCTCGCCAGGCCCGATCCGCACCTTCGCACCGCTAGCCCACGAAAAAAAACCGCTCCGAAACAATCCCTGCAAATCCACCACCAGATCATATTTCGCCGACCGAAGCGATTTCAGAAACTTCAAAAACCGTCGCGTCACAACCCAGCTAAGCCCCAGATACCCAAATCGTTTTCGATCAAACGGAATCACCTCGTCGATCATCGGATGCCCCATCAGCAAATCCTGCAAATGTTTCGCCACCATCCATGAAATCCGCGCCCCCGGATATCGCCTTCTCAACCCCGCCAATATCGGCAGCGCACAAATAATATCCCCAGCCGCCGAAGGCTTGATAATCAAAATATTGTTAAACTCACGCTCTTGAATCTTCACCATCAAACTCACCAAAAAACATAAACCACTCAAAAAGCAGGGTGGATATTCATCCATGAATATCCACCATTTCGTTTCGATCTCGTCAAATTACTTCCCCTGATTTCGCTCCACCGCAATCTTTCGCCAAAGTTTCTTCCAATCAGGCCTGCCGCTTCCGAATTGCGTCAAATACGCCTTAAGAAATCGCGCCCGATCCGTCCGCGTTACATACTCGCTGTAATCCACGCAATAGGACAATCGAACTATCGCCCTGAGTTGGTCTCTTTCCGTCTTGCGCCCATCGATCTTCAACGCGTCCAGATCGATCACAATGACCCGAATGTCTTTCGCCGGCTGTCCTTTATATTCAAAGGTCATATTTTGCAACAGAATATTCACACCCTTCATGTCCCGATGAGTAAACCCGTTAAAATCCATCTTCCTCATCAGCGTCGCCAGCTGCTCCGTAATCACGCTCTTGAATTCCCCGCGTTTCTCAACAGGAATCTCCCCCAGCGTATTCATCATAAACGCCCGCAAATTCGTCGAAGGTTTCACCTCTTCCGTCACCAGCATCGTCTCAAAAACCACAGGCCCGATCCGGCGTTCCAGCACCGCCAAAGGCTTGGCCACCGCCATCCCCCGATGAATCATCGCATACCCCGCCTTCCACGCGCGAATCGCCCGAGACTTCCGAAAACAGTTTCGTATCATTCCCAAAAAGCTTTTATTCACCTGCCGTTTGATCACCACGCTGACCGACTTATCGCCCAATGTCAACATCCCTCGACAAATCAGCGTCCCCGACGACTTTTTCAACGGCAAACTCTCCCCCGCAAATCGCTCCATCACCGCCTGAGGGTCCTTAAACGCCTTCCGCCAATCCTTCGCCCGAAATTCCATCCCGCTCGCCGGCGAATATTCCAGCGGATGTTTCGTCTTCAAAAAAAAGTGACCTTGCCAGTGATGCCCGAGCCTCAAAAATTCAAAATATTTCGTCCGACGCATCGTCCGGCGATCTCGCGATGCCATCAGCTTCGCCGCATGCTGATACGCCGCGTCCTCCATCATCTTCGCCCAATGCTTAAACGTCCCTTGCCCCCACCGGCTCCCCTCATCCCCCGCCATCGCGCATCGATACTCCATATACCGCTTCAAAAGCCGCATCCGCTGCGTCAGCGTCGCATTCAACCGAAACCACTGGTTCAACTGCGCCAAATTATAAATCGCCTCTCGATCCGAAACGTCCTTCCCGATCCGAACGCTCTGCAAATCCACCAGACAAACCCTGGGCCGACACGACTCCAGAACCTCCACCAGCAAATTCCCCGGATGTAAATCCGAATGCGATATCCCCGACTGATGTGCCTTCGCCAAAAGTTCCGCCAGTGAATCTTCAAGCTCCGATATCCGATTCTGATATTCCGACACACCAAAACCCCGAAGCGACTCCCAATAATCGTTCAACGGTATCGCTTTGCGGATACTCTCCGTAATCAGCAAACAATCCAGCCGACCCGTCCCCCCCCGCGCCACCGCATACGACACAGGCCTGACGCAATCCACCCCATGCTCAAACGCATACCGCGCCACCCGCCATTCCTTAATACACTCAGGCCCACGTAAAAAACGCTTCACCTTCCACCGTCTGCCGTTCCGATAGTAATACTTCGCGTAATATTCCTTCCCCCCAACCTGGACCCGCCAAACCCGACGAAGCGCATTTTCCTTCACCAACTCCGCCTGACGAAACGTCTCAGGCTCCGTCCAGTCCAGACGATCCGCCTTCAAATCGTTCGCCACCGTCGCCTCGGAAAATTCCCACCTCAGCCCATCGCCCCGCGCACACCTTCCCCCACCGGCAGAGCAATCCTCTACAACAATATTCTCGCTACTATTCAATTCTTTCACATTCATGAACCAAATATCCCCACCTGGGCCAAAGGAGGGTTCCATTATCATTTCTCAGTCAAACAAATATTATAAAGTCTCACTCTCACGGTTGCAACTCCATACTCTTTTCCGTAAACTATTCCTGTTGTGATGCCTGACGTATTTTCCCGGCACACCTTAATTCTGTCATTCCCGCCAAAACGGGAATCCAGACTTTTTAATTTTGCACTTTTCACTAAACAGGAGCAAAAAAATGTCCAAACGCGTAACACTCATCACCGGCGACGGCACAGGCCCCGAACTCGCTCAAGCCACCCGCCGTTGTATCGACGCCACCGGCGCTCAAATCGAATGGGACATCCAACCCGCCGGTATCGATATCATGCAAACCGAAGGCACACCCTTGCCCGAACGCACCATCGAATCGGTCAAAACCAACCGCGTCGCCATCAAAGCGCCCATCACCACCCCGGTCGGCACGGGCTTCCGTTCCGTCAACGTCTTCCTCCGGCAATGCCTCGACCTCTACGCCTGCGTCCGGCCCTGCAAAACCTACAAGGGCGTCCGCACCTACTTCGGAAACGTCGATCTCGTCATCGTCCGTGAAAACACCGAAGACCTCTACGCCGGTATCGAATTCGAAAAATCAAAATCCGAAACCCTCGAACTCATCGACTGGCTCAACAAACACAGCTCACGAAAAATCAGCCCAAACGCCGGTATCAGCATCAAACCCATCAGCGTCGAAGGAACCGAACGCATCGTCAAATATGCCTTCGACTACGCCCGTCAGCATAACCGCAAAAAAGTCACCTCCGTCCACAAAGCCAACATCATGAAACACACCGACGGACTCTGGCTCGAAATCTCACGAGAAGTCGCCAAACAATACCCCGACATCGAATTTGAAGATCGAATCGTGGACAACATGTGTATGCAGCTCGTCCAGAAACCCGAACTCTACGACGTCCTGGTCCTCCCCAATCTCTACGGCGATATCCTCAGCGATCTCGCCGCCGGTCTCGTCGGCGGACTCGGCGTCGCCCCCGGGGCCAACATCGGCAAAGACGGTGCCGTCTTCGAAGCCACCCATGGCTCCGCCCCAAAATACAAAGGACAAAATAAAGTCAACCCAATCGCCATGATCCTCTCCGGAAAACTCATGCTCGAATACATGGGATTTACCAAAGAAGCCCAGATTATCGAAAACGCCGTCGCCGAAGTCATCGCCGAAGGCAAAGACGTCACCTACGACATGAAGCCCGACCGCAACGACCCCACCGCCGTCGGAACGCAGGAAATGGCCGACGCCGTCATCAAAAAAATGAAACGCTAAAACCTAAAAATTAAAGGGCGGGGACCTATCCCCGCCCTTTTTCTCTGTCATCCCCGTGCAGACGGGGATCCAGAAACGGCTCAAGCCGTTGAACAATCCTCTTCTTCCTCTTTCTCACCTTCACACCTTCTCACTTTCCCACTTTTCTTCCAACAAAGCCCATTCAGCTTTCGCATTTTAACTTTAACCTGATTCCTCCCTCAGGTAAAATACCTCCCATGACTCCAAACAAAAACATCTTACGTCTCCTCGCCCCCCTAAGCACCCTCTACGCCCAAATCACAACCCTGAGAAACACCCTCTACGACCACAACTACCTCAAAACCCATTGGCTCTGCGCCCCAACCATCGCCGTAGGCAACATCACCACAGGCGGAACCGGAAAAACACCCACCGTCATCTTCCTCGCAAACCTCCTCCGCGATCAAGGCCTGGTCCCAGGCCTCATCATGCGAGGCTACGCCGCAAAACCAAACCACGACCCCGACGAACTCCTCCTCTACCGTCGCCTCCTCCCCGGCGTCCCCGCCGTCGCCAATCCCAACCGCGTCCGCGCCGCTCAAACCGTCCTTAACCAGGGTGCCGACGTCATCATCGCCGACGACGCCTTCCAGCACCGCCGACTGGGACGCGATTTCAACATCTGCCTCATCGACGCCGTCTCGCCCTTCGGCTATGATAAAATCCTCCCCGCAGGCCACCTCCGAGAACCCCTCAAAGGTCTCGCCCGCGCCGACCTCTTTATCCTCACCCGCTCCGACCAGGTCCCGGCTGCCACCCTCGACGAAATCCGTTTCAAACTCGAAACTTTCGCTCCAAACTCTCCAATCTTAACCGCCACCCACCGCCCGGTTTCTCTCTCAAACCTGACAAATCAAAAATTCCCTCTTTCCCTCTTAGCCGACAAAAAAATCCTCGCCTTCGCCGCAATCGGTCAACCCTCCGCCTTCTTCAATACCCTCAAATCCCTCGGCGCAACGCTCCTCGCCGAACAAGTCTTCCGCGACCATCACCATTTCACCCTGAACGATCTCCTCGCCCTCCGCGACACCGCAAAATCGCTCCACGCCCACGCACTCGTCTGCACCGCCAAGGACCTCGTCAAATTCACTCCCGATATGCTCACCCAAGCCGACCTGTCTCCCCATTCCCTCCTCGCCCTCGACATCGCCATCACCATGCCACCCGATCAACAAAATTTACTATCAACCAAACTTTCCACCATAACAAAAAATTTCCCCCGCCGAATTCTGACTTTAATAAAATAAATTTCAAGAATTAACAACCATTTGCAACCATCGCGCAAATCTGACATATAAGTATGAAAAGATCAATGAGGTTGCATAATGATACAAAAACAAAACAAAAACTCACTCGCGTTTACCTTAATCGAACTCCTTGTGGTCGTTGGAATTATAGGTCTGCTGGTCGCCATCCTCGTCCCGACGATAGGCCAGGCAAGAGAATCTGCCAAAAGCACACAGTGCATGGCGAACCTTCACTCCATTAGCCAGGCAATGACCGCCTATATCAGCGACTACCACGGCTTCTTTCCCCCAATGTCCAGCTTTCCTACGATAGAACCTCCATTCTCCCCGCGTAAATCCATCGCCGCCATATTGTTCAACTATGTCAGCGGACAGACCAAAATATTCAAATGTCCTGCCGATCGATTCATCAATCCAACATCGCAAACCTCTGAAGCTCCTCCGGCAAATGTCCAAAACTGGTTCGAATGGCAGGGGGCAAGTTATCAACCTATGTATGGCCTTTCTTACGAGGCGAACGGAAAATGGTCGTTCACTCGCGAAAATTCTCTTTCCGATTTTTTTCAACAAGTCGTCGATAGTCCCGACGAATTATCAAACATCCCGCTGTTGTTCGACTACGAACAATTTCATCCGATTGATGGCGAAAGTTTTGCCGCGGGACGCATGGTACTCTTCGCCGATTTCCATATCACGAAAGGAAAAGAGTTCGTCTTCAAAATGGACGGCCTGAAATAATACGCAAATAAATCGATAATCTGGTTCCTGTTAGCTTGTGGAGGTTTCAATGACATCGTCAGGAAAAAAATATGTTCTGATCGCGGGCTTGATCTCAATAATGGCTCTTATCGTCTGTGTATGTTTGATCATTTCCCAAAATTCCAGAAATATGAAAAAACCCGATCCCGTAACAGGATCACCCAAACAAGCCGTGAATTTCTTCGTCTCCAACACAATGGATGGACTGACGAAAAAAGAAAAATACGAATTCTTCAAAGACTACCTTGATACGCATTATTCAACGGAATCGGCAAAATCGCTCTCGGACGCTCTATCGAAACTCTCAGATAAGGATGTCCGGCGAATGCAGGATAACATCATCGATGCCATGGCCGGCGGGGTACTGCGCTATGCGGAAAATTTCAATACCGCAACTTCTGAAAAAGAAAAACAGCAGATTGTAAATCAGTTAATGGCGGAGGTCGATAAATACGACAGCTTTGCGCATCAAATAATCGATCTGACACCCAACGTCAAAAAAAATGCGCCCACTTCCTCTTCCGAAGCCTTCAATCAGATCATGAAACGACTTCCACCGGCGGAAATCGCAAAAATGGAGCCGCTGCTAATCCGTTGCGCTCAAAAACGCCTCGCCGGAGTAGCCTCCAGAAAATAAAAACCCGTCATCGTCACTCCCCCCGCCATCTCGTGTCGCCTCACCCCCAAGCTTCCAGTCTTAACCTCCCCACCTTCACACCTTCACACTTTCCACACTTTCACACCTTCGCACTTTCCCACTTTTCTTCCCGTATACGCTTCGTAACATTACAAACATCAAAATTCCGGTCGCTGAGCCTGTCGAAGCGACATGGTGTAAGCAAACAAAAGACCCTTCGACTTTCCTCCGGGTCCGAAACGACGACACGTTTAAATCAAAGGCGTATAACATTACAAACATCAAAATTCCGATCGCTAAGCCCATAGAGGTATCTTCAGGGCGCATAAAACACCCGCTGAACAGGATTTGACGAAAGAAAAATGATACCGCCCACCCCTGCGTTATCTGCTATAAACGATCACAGGTCCATCCCAAATGGAATGGACCTGTCTTTTGATTTATCGGTTACCGAAACGGCTTTGGCTAAAGTTCCTGCGGTCACCGGAATTACCGAAAGAACGAGGCCTTTCGGTTTTCGGACGCGCTTCGTTGACCTTGAGAGGCCGTCCATTGAAATCTTTTTCGTGCAGGGCGGTGATGGCTTGTTGGGCTTCCTCATCATTGGGCATCTCGACGAAACCGAAACCTCTGGAACGTCCTGTCTCCCGATCCATGATGACCGAGGCGTTTTGAACCTGGCCATACTGAGCGAAAATTTCCTGGAGTTCAGTGCCATCGATCTGATACGGAAGGTTACCTACATAAATATTCATTGCATTAGGCTCCGACATGAAAAAAACGTCGTGCTCGACCCCATCTTACGTCGACCAAAAGACGTGACCAAACGGAAATCCCGAGCAGCCGACACGAGCGTCATTATAGCCATACTTAAGAAAAAAGTCAAACTAAAATTGAAGTAACGCTTAAGAAGTTTTTAAAAGGATCAAAAATCCGAATGCTTATGGCAGAGACTTTTTTATGAGAGAGCGGTTTCGTATAATATCTGAAGATTTAAAAAAAGTTTTTAATTTTTTGAAAAAAATGGCGAGGTTATAAACCGCCTGCCCTTATGAAAACGAAATTCTGGATTACATTTTTGATCGGGCTTTTTATCCTGGCGGATTTACTGATCTTGTCAGCCAGAAATCTGGCCCTCCGCGGTGTTCGCCTTGACATGGATGAGGCAAAAAATCTCCAGTGGTTCAACGAAATGGGCCTGGGGTTGCTGGCAGGGGCGGGCGTTTTATGGATGGTGCTGATTTTTTGGAAAAAGAAACAACGAGAAGATCGATGGCCTCTCGATCCGCCGAAAAGAAAATAAGCTGCGAGAAAAGAAGCACAGAGTTTTTGGAAGGATTAAAAGATTGAAGCTTTACCGGGGTTTTTAGTGGGGGTATATTGAATTTTTTAAGAATGCCGCTTTTATGGCTGTGCTTTTTTGCAGGAGTAAATTTTTATGATTCGATTGGGAATAACCGGGGCCATGGGACGCATGGGACAGCGAATCGCTTCGCTGGCAGTGGAGAGCGGTGAGTTTGAAATCGTTTGCGCAATGGAACGATTCGGACATCGGGATTTGGAAAAAAATTATGGGGGTTTGATCGGAAAAGGCGATATCAAAGCGGTACTGAAAGATCGAATCGAAGGACGCCCTGAGGTAATAATTGATTTTACAAGTCCTGAAGCGACGAAGTATTGGGTGGATCAAGCCGTTCAAGAAAATATCGGAATAGTCATCGGAACGACAGGACTTTCTGAAGCCGAACTTGATCATATTCGCGAAGCAGGAAAAAAAATCCCGATCGTACAGGCACCCAATATGTCGATTGGCATGAATTTGCTGTTTCGAGTGGTTAAAGAAATGGCCGGAGCGTTGGGGAGCGATTATGATATCGAGATCGTAGAACAACATCATCGATTCAAGAAAGATGCCCCCAGCGGATCGGCGTTAGGACTTCTGAATTCGGTGGCGCAAGGGTCGGGAAAAAAACCGAAAGATATTGCGATTTATGGCAGGGAAGGGCGAGAGGCACCGCGTAAAACAGGCGAGGTGGGTGTTCACGCCGTGCGTTTGGGGGATACCGTCGGCGAGCATGTGGTTTATTTTGGGGCATTGGGCGAGACGATAAGTATTTCTCATTCGGCCCATTCACGCGATACGTTTGCAGCCGGCGCGATTCGAGCGGCAAAGTGGTTAACAGGCAAGGCGGCGGGTGTTTATTCCATGCAGGATGTTTTGTTTGGACACAAGGAGTAATTATGTCGATACGATTTTTTTGTGAAAAGTGTAATAAAGCGTTGGAAGTGGACGATAGCGATGCCAATGGAAAGGTGATCTGTTTCTATTGCAAAGAAGCGGTTAGTGTCCCATCGGAATCGACGGCGGAACTGGTAAAAGAAGGCGAAGTTCGTGCGGTCAATTTACCAAAGCGCTCCGCGCTCTGGGGCGTGGTTGGACTGATATGCGGGCTTTTGGTAGCCGGAATCATTGGTGGGATGATCGTGTGGGTAATCTCGACAACCGCGTTGCCGATGTCGCGCGATCCGGAATTTGCAAAACTAAGTCAGACAGATCAGCAGGCGAAAATGAAGGCGGCGATCAAGACGTTTTCAGAAGAAAGGCCTGTGATTCAAAAGGCCCCGATGGTGCTGCTGGGGCTTTCGACTTTAGGAGTAATTTTTTCGGTGATCGGACTGGTGAAAAATAGTGGCCGAAAAGGAGCGATTGTAGGAATAATTATTTGCGGAGCGTATGTAGGTTTGGCCCTGGCAGGAATGTTAAGGAGTTAAAAAGTCAATAAAAGAAATCGAAAGTCAGAGCCTGAAAATCAAAAGTAAAAAAACCGAACCGCCGAAACACAAGGAAGAAAAGTTGAATATAAAGAGGAACTCAACCTTAAAAATCGGGAAGTTTTTATTTTTACTCGCTTTTTGACGGTGAAGATGGATAAAATAGGATAGAAATCGTTCGATTTTTTGTGGGTTGTGGTGGAAATTGTTTCGTAACTCTGGTGAGAGACGGGATTGAGTTTATGAGATCGTCTCAGGACGAGAATTTGATAGCGACATGTCCCGGCTGCGGTAGACGTTATCGGCTTGCGAAGGCTTTATTAGGCCGATTAGTAAAATGCAAGCATTGTCAGACGCAGTGGAAAGTCACAGCGAATGAAAATCAAGGTTCGACAGCTGACCTTTCTGAATTGAGCGGCACGAATCTGGGCGGGGGGAATCCGCAACCTAAAAACGCGAACGCCGCTCCCTTGGAAGCCACACAGCCGTTGGAGACAAAAGCAAATCTCAACAGCTCAAGTATCGACGAGGATTTCTCATGGGAGGGACGAAAACTCGGACGTTTCGAAATCATCGAAACTCTCGGTCAAGGTGCGATGGGCGTAGTATTTCGGGCGCATGATCCTGATTTGAAACGCGACGTGGCACTCAAGATTCTGGCCAAACAATTTATCCGAAGCCAGAAAAAAACTTACCGATTGGAACAATTCATTCGCGAAGCCCGTTCAGCGGCGAGACTATCGCATCCATATACCGTAACGGTTTATGAAATCGGTCAGGACCAGGGGTGGTTTTTCATCGCCATGGAATTGGTCGAAGGCAAAACACTGCTTGATCTGGTGATGAAAAAACGAAAGCGTGTCCCAATGGAGCAGGTATGCGAGTTGGTGGCCGAGGCGGCGGAGGCATTGTCCGCGGCGCACAAACTTGGAATTGTTCACCGGGATATCAAACCCAGCAATTTGATGTTGACAAAAGATGGCCGAATCAAAGTGGCGGATTTCGGACTCGCCCAGCTAGCGGAAGACGGAGATGATTTCGAGCTTCCAACCAAGGCGGTAGGAACACCCTATTGGATGTCACCCGAGCAGTGCAAAGGACAAACCGCGATCCCCCAAAGCGATGTTTATTCACTGGGCGCCGTATTATTTTTCGCGTTAACGGGCGAAGTGCCCTTTAAGGGCAAGACGAAGCAGGAGATTCTAAAACAGCATGTGAATTCCCCCGTTCCTGACCCCCGATCGTATCGAAAGGAAGTATCGGACGGACTGGTGCGGATTATTCGTCGCGCGATGGCGAAGAATCCCGCAGAACGGTTTCAGGACGCGGCGGAGATGGCGATAGGATTAAGGCAGATCGGACACGGTTTGCAACAATCAAAGCTGGCGGAACGTTGGTGGGGGCAATTGGCATCGACCGGGTCGATGCCGCTACAGAACCAGCAGACGGCTCGACGCGGAAAAAGTATTTTTTCAATGGTGATGGCGTTTGCCATTTTGATTGCGCTGACGGCGATTGCGGTGGGACTGTGGTATGAATGGGATTCCAAAAGAGGCTCCGGAATAAACAACGCGGCGCATCATTCGTCGGTAACCGATGTGCCCGTATATGTAATCAAAGGACAGCGGCTTTATCATGCAGCCGGCTGCCCGATGCTGAACGAAGTCCCCCAAAGTCAAATCGTAATCTTCCCGTCGGACCAGGCGGCGGAAGAGCAGGGAAATACAACCTGCCGATACTGTGAATCGATTTTGAAACTTCAAAAAGAAAAAGCGGCAGAATTAGCGGAAGACCAGGGGACAACTCCCGAAACAACAGTAGGGGCCAAGTAAAAAATAAGTTGTCGCACCGGGATTGCGATCAGGCAACCAACGATGCGACAACTGCTGCTAGGGATTTAATGCCTCGATTCCGATCAGGCGTGGACCATCCATACCTTTAAAGACCAGACCTCGAAGCACGCCAAAACCCGAAAATAACGGCTTCATTCGGACGCATGGCCGAGGAGTCACATAGAGGATGTCACGGGCAAAAACGGGTTAGGTTGTTTTCGGCCAGAGTTCCGTATGAAGCTTAGAGAACCTGTGAACGCGGAATGGATGAACGAAATGGATACTTAAGATCAAAAGTCCATGCCGCCGGTTCTGCGTTCCTTTCCAAAATGTCAATCAAGCGTCTTCTATATTTGATTTAAAATATAAAATCGTGAAAGGCAAATTTTTTTAAAAAAAGTCGAAACACACCCGCGAAAATTTCTTATAAGCGGAAGTTGTGGTGGTCAAGAATGAAAAAAGTCAGCGCAAGAAGCTGAAGAAAAAGTGCAGCGAAAATTTTGAGCATGGTCCCTACAGGAGCGCTAAGATTGCCCAGATCGGCCAGACCGATGACGATCCAGAAAAGAAATACGACAACGAGTATTTGAGAGATGGAAGCGATGAGTTTGGTATAAGAAAAATCGCTCTGGACATTCATTCGATTGTGATATTTGACTTGCTGAAGAATTTCCTCAAGTGTGACGCGAATAGCGGCGAGTTCGCGGTCGCGGGAATCGGTGACGGACGAAGACGATGTTTTTTGTTCTTCGAACATTTTTTGACCCTCACAACAGATTTGAATCTTTATAGAAGATTATTTCTCCCGACCATTTTAAAATGCAAATTCCGCAAAAACGGTTTTTTGCATTTTTGATTTTGCGACGCTTTTGCGATTCCCGATATACACGCCGTCTTATACGCTTTTCATTTAGTCGTGTCGTCGCATTACAAATATCAGAATTTCGGTCGCTGACCCTGTCGAAGCGACAGGGTGTAAGCAAACAAAAGACCCTTCGACTTTCCTCAGGGTCCGAAACGACAACACGTTTAAATCAAAGGCGCCCTACAGCGTATCTCGTTTAAGAACAAAACCCTTTAGTGTTATTCCTGACCCATCGATTCTTGTAATTGTCTGATTATTATTTTAGCAGCTTCAAATAAATTTTCAGCATAAAAATCGGGCCGAGAATCCTCGACAGAAAGATGAGTAGCCAAAGGAGAAGACAATGGTGAAATGAGCCGGATGGTTTGAGTGCCGGCAGCCTGTCCCGCGCGAACGTCGTCAGACTTGTCGCCGATCATCCAGGAGTTGGCCAAATCGATGTTGTATTTCTTTGCCGCCGCAAGGAGCATGCCCGGAGCAGGTTTCCGACATGTGCAGGTTTTTTGAAATTCAGCAATAGCGCCGTTCGGATGATGCGGACAAAAAAGATAATCGGTAAGAGTAATATTGTGGTTTTGGAGCAATTCAAAAAAACGATTCTGAACAGCGCAAAGTTGATCAAGGGAAATCAAACCCCGAGCGATGCCCGACTGGTTTGAAACGACGATAAGCCGATACCCCGCGTTCTGAAGCAGGACAAGCGCTTCAGGTGCCAGAGGAAGAAAGCGAACCAGATCGGGAGTTTTGATATAGCCGGCATCGTGAATGATGGTTCCATCGCGATCAAGAAAAACCGCAGGATTCTTATTGCCGTCTGCAGGGTTAAGCGTTTCTTTGTTCGTGGTGTGGACCATCGGCTCAGTCCTTACAGCGATCGAGAATGGTTTGAATAATTTTGGTGGTGCTGTATTGATGCTCGATAGGCGCAAGAGCAATCTTGCCGCCATAAGATTGAACAAATTCGTGCCCGACGACACCCTGAACGTTGTAGTCCTGACCCTTAACGAGAATATCAGGCCGAATTTGTTCGACAAGCCCGATGACGGACGGTTCGTCGAATATAACAACGTAATCGACCGCTTCAAGCGAGGCAAGCATTCGCGCCCGGTCCATCTGATTAATGAGAGGCCGATTGGGCCCCTTGATAGATTGAACGGATTTGTCGGAGTTCATCCCCACAACAAGAACATCACCCTGCTCGCGGGAAAATTCAAGGTAGCTGACATGCCCCGGATGAAGCAGATCGAAACAACCGTTCGTAAAGGCAATTTTTTTCCCAGCGGCACGAAGAATTTCAAGTTCCCGAAGAAGCTGCGAACGCTCGATCAGTTTCCCGGTATGCCGTCGAGACTGAGCGAGAAGTTCATAGATAAGTTGCTGACGCGTAATGGGAACAACACCGGGCTGTTGGACTTCCCAGCCGCCCGCGACATTGGCCAAAATGGCGGCATTTTGAAGAGAAAATCCTTCAGCCAAAGCGACGGCGAGAGTGGCAAGAACAATGTCGCCCGCTCCCGTATTATCGAAGACTTCGCGAGGCTGAGTGGGAACATGGAGAGGCGACTCCGAATTAGCAATAAGAACACCGTCGCGGTCCAGTTTGACGATGACGTTTTTGATATTAAATTTATTGTGCAGAAGCCTGCCTGCCGTAACGGCATCGTCGATGGTTTTGATCGCCATAGCAGCCGCGTTGGCGGTTTCAACACGATTCGGAGTGATAATATCCACATCGCTATAACGGGCGTAATCGGTGATCCGCGCAGGATCGACAATAACGCAAAGATTTCGCTTTTTGGCTTCGATAATAAGCCAGCGGAGAAGCTCGCCGGAGCTGAAAAGACCTTTGTCGTAGTCTTCGACGGCAATGAGTTTCACCTGATCGAGAATGGGAAGAATTTTTGTCTTTAATTTTTCAATGAGTTCAGGCGAGTAATTCCGGGAATCTTCCATATCGACGCGCAGAAGCTGCTGGCGGTTGCGATGCTGAGCCAATCCGATCATGCGCTGTTTCAAAGTAGTCGGAATTTCGTCATCAACAACCATAGCGGATGTTTCCGCGTCCAGATCGGCAAGCATGTCAAAAATAAGTTTTCCGTCGGCATCGTTTCCCACACAGCCGGCACACCAGGTTTTAGCGCCCAAAGCAAGCAGACTTGCCGCGACAGAGCCCGCGCCGCCGAGACGTTTTTGTCGGCCCGTAACTTTAAGGATCGGGACTGGAGCTTCGGGACTGATTCGATCCGTATCGCCGATAAGATATTCATCGAGCATGAAGTCGCCGATGATAAGGATCGGCTCATGGTGAACCGTTTGTAATTTTTCGACCAACAGGCTGATTTCCTGATACATTTCGTTCCTTTTCCGAAGAAAACCGATTCCCGTGTGCGCGGGGATATAAATACAAAAAACACGATACGTTTTTGATTTAGTCGTTCCGTAACATTACAAATATGAAAATTTCGGTCGCCGAGCCGGTCGAAGCGACATGGTATAAACAAACAAAAAACCCTTCGATTTCCTCAGGGTCCGAAATTATGACACGATTAAATCAAAAGCATATTATACTAATTCCATTTACTTCGTGCGCGGGGGCTAATGTCACGATATCCCGATTTCGAAGCTCATACTGCCTGAAAT
>JAAZAW010000212.1 GCA_012514125.1 Phycisphaerae bacterium
AGGATTCGTCCAATTACTCTTATTTAACCAAGAATTTTACCGCACAAACCGGTACGGTTACCGGTTACGTCAATGTAGCCGACTATGTCGGTAATGGTGGCATTGCAGGGATCTTTATCCATAATGCTTCCACAACTGCTCAAATCTTTATAAGAGACGGCGTTGTCTGGTGGCGTCTCGGCAGCAACTGGTATAATGGAGGAAACGCTGCCGCCGCTGGTGTGTGGCATCGAATCGATTTCGTTGTAACTTCCAACGGTACGCTCGGTTTCTTTGATGGAAATCTGCTCTTTAATTATGCCTCTATGACACAGGTCACTCAGGTTCATTTTGGTTCGATATATGCGCCTACCGCTGCAGCCGGATATGATGATATCAGTCTCAGTCCCTCTATTCAAATGTACTACAATGGAACAGGATACGATGCCAATCTTGCCGACGGTAGAAACAGCATATTAAACTCACAAGGAATATGGTATGACCGAATGACCCGAAGGCTGGGCCCCACGACCGGCAAATGGGGACTTCAACTTGAAATGTGGGATACGGATACAAATCCCGCTACTTACACGCATCCGGGAAGTATCGGTCTCAGAAAATTATGGGATGGGTCCGGACAGAAGTGTATAGATCGATTTGTGATCGATTACGGAACTCCTGTCATTGGAGTTGTCCCCTGGGCGGTAGGTTTATGGGGAAAGTTTATAATCAATGGTCAGGTACAGTGGTTGCCGGTCAATGATATGAATTATGGATATTTGGATTTTTGGCCGATTGATAGGACGACGACACTGACAAATGGGGATTTTATCTGGAATGGGCGAAAGTTAACTCCGGCAGAGTTCAGCAGTATTCATGGAGTGGAGTTGCGGTTGATCGGTGGTGGGGGAATTTATTCTTCTGATAATCCAGCCGTTTGGGGTGGCGGGGATCCGATGGCTGTCGTTTTAAACGGGACCACCCTTCTTCCGTTTACCTTTGAGAATATCTGGTACGACAACTTGAATGCCCATACGGACCCGGTCGGCATTTACAATATGAGTTCACCGACGGCCCTTCCGTATAATTTTGAATACTGCAATCCTGACGATCCCAGCCAGGTTGCCCGCGTTCAACTCTATCTGGACAATGCGCAGGGCCGTGGGATGCAGGTGATTCTCAGTTGCAAGGAAGCGTTGGTCAAAGCGTGGGATGGAAGAATGACCTGGACACAATTTACCAATTATATCAATTTGTTCAAAGATCATCCTGCTTTGAAAGGATGGTACATATTGGATGAACCAATTGATGTGGGAATCCCCGCTACGACCTGTGAGTATGCCTATAACATTATCCGGCAGAACACTCATAAACCTGTCTATGCCGCTTTTTATAGTAAAGATCTTTCAAAGAATGCGCCTTATAATTATCGAAACGCTTATGATATTATGCTGTATGATCACTATCCTTTCGATACAGGCGAAGGTCAATTTTCAGGATTGGCAAACTGGAAAACCGAAACCACAAATGCCATCAATGCGGCGGCCTCGGCTAACAGGCCATTTATAAATATTCTTCAAGGGTATGGGAAGATATCTGGAATATCCAATAAGCGTCTTCCCACCTATGCCGAAGAAAGATTCATGATGTTTTGGTCCATTATAAAAGGATGCCGGGGACTTTCGTACTGGTGTGACGATCTCCTGGAACGAAGTGAAGCGGTTATCGGTGCCCCGTATCCTTACAGCGGTATGACTTGGAAAACAAACGTCGGTTTGCTGATTGGCCAGGAAAGTACGGCACTGACTCCAGCCTTGAGTCATGGTGCAGTTCTGAATGGTGTTATAGATAACCATGCAAGCATCCTGTGCAATGTCTATAAGGATCCTGATACAGGTCTGTATCATCTGATCATAGTTAATGAATCGGGTAATAATGCCTTTGTTGATATCACCTTGACTTTGCCCGTACGCATCATTAGTGCCACTCCGCAATATTCTGCGCATTTTGTTAAATATCCATCGTATTATGGTTCGTTTTCGGATACGCTCACGCCCTATGATGTGCATCATTACCTCCTTTCAGAGTAACGGAGCGATTAGATAAAAAATAAAGAGCGTCTCGATCTTTTATCAAGGTCGAGACGCCGTACAAAGCCATGGAGCAGTTCTATTCTTGTCTGATCATCAAGGTCCAAGCAAAATCAGGCCTCGTAGGGTAAGAGCGAGAGGGTGGTTTATGGAAATAGTGACGACGGCCTGCTGAAGGAATTGCCATGCGGAACGGCCCTGCTTGCGGCACGTGCCCACCACCGTGAAGATCCGTTCGTTCCACTTGCGGCCTCTCTCCGAACGGCTGCCCCGCGTCGGCCGCGGATCGATCACGAAAAAGTTGATTGCCCGGATGGCCACGGAGGGCAGGCTTCAGGTTTTGGCTTTTGGGTTAAAATCACAGCGGTTTTTATACCGACGACCGTTGTATGATAAGTATAATCAATCTTCTGGGGCCAAAATTGATCAAAACCTCTCAAAAATCGGTCGAAAAAGACAAAAAATCGATCGA
>JAAZAW010000213.1 GCA_012514125.1 Phycisphaerae bacterium
ATACGGAATTGACTTATTGAATGCGCGGTACTTTAATGTCAATAAACTATTTCAGGCAGTATGAGCTTCGAAATCGGGATATCGTGACATTAGCCCCCGCGCACGAAGTAAATGGAATTAGTATTAGGTTGTACGAGGGCTTGGACATTGATTTCAGGAAGGATCATGTCATGGCGCAGGTCTCATCAAAGCGGAAAGGGTTCTCAATACAAATATCACCCAACAATCTTCGAGCCTTTCTGGTTGTCAGACCGGACCAGAACCACGAACCTGTGACTCGCGAAGACCTCCTTGATCTTCTAGCGGAAATGAAACTCCCCCAAACTCCCGACACTTTAAAACGCGTCGATGAAACACTCGCCTCGCTTCAGAAAGGTCTGCCCAGGGAACCGATCCTGCTTGCCGAAGGCATCCCCGCACATGAACCCGTCGACGCCTCATTCATCTGGAATGAAATCTTCCACCAAAAATCATCCGAACCCGCCGACGATGACGCCGGATTCAATTTCTATGAACGTCATAAAATCGTCACCGTCGAAGTCGGCACCGTTCTCGGTGAAATTCATCCTCCGGTTCCCGGGAAAAACGGTGTGGATGTCTTCGGGACACCCATCAAACCCTCATATACCCCCGCCCCCATTAAACTCGGCGAAAATGTCGAACTCGGCTCAGATAAACGAACAATCAAATCAACCTCCTCCGGCCAGGTCATTATCCAAAACGACAAAATTTCGGTTAGTAACGTCCTCAACGTGACAAATAACGTCGATTTCGAAACCGGAAATATCGATTCAACAACTTCAGTCTGTATCCGCGGCAACGTCTGCGACCTCTTCAGGGTCCAGTCGAAACAGCACATCACCGTCCAGGGAATGGTCGAAGCGGCATTTCTCCAGGCCGATGGCGATATCTCCATTATCGGAGGCGTCAAAGGACGCGACAAAGCCTTCATGGAGGCACAAGGCAACATCAGCGCCAAATTCATCAATTCCATCTACGTCGAAGCCCAAGGAACAATCACCATCTGCAAAGAGGCCATCAACAGTGTCATCCTTGCCGGCGATACACTCGACATCCGTTTCGGCTCCCTCATCGGAGGCCACGCCTTTGCCCTGAAAAACGTTCGCGTCAAATCGCTCGGTTCTCCCGCCGGAGTCAAAACCGTCGTAGGTGTGGGAATGAATCCCCTGATCTATCAGCAAATCTTCGAACTCGAAAAAAATATGAGAAAAGTCAAAGAAGTAGTCGAAAAAATCCAAACCTCGATCGAACCGCTCTTAAAACACATCAAACAACTCACGCCCGACCAACGCGAAAAAGCCACCGAATTGATGTTCAAATCCCAGGAAATGCAAACACAAATCGACGACCAAAAAAAAGAATCCCAATCGCTCCTGGACTCGCTCCCCCCCTATTCCGAGATCGAAATATTCGTTTCCGGACGAATTTTCCCAAAAACTCAAATCTTTATCGCCGACCGCTACGTCACCATTCAGGACGAAATCAAAGGACCCGCCAAAGTCGTTCTTCGACAGGTTCAGGGTGTCAAGGAATTGCTCCTGATCAACCAAATCACCGGCGATGTGCGTTCCTTTATCTCCGGACGGCTGGAACCCGAAACCGCCGCCGAGGTCCTGAATCTTCCGCCCAAACCCAAAATCAAACAGCCCGGCGCAAAAACCATCGCCTGACCAGTTACCAAAACGCAACCACGGAGAAATGCGGGTTAGAATTGAATAGGTCTTTGCAGGAGGAAAAGGATCATTTCAGCCTCAATATTTCAATTTTGAAAACGGTCGGTTATAACGTCCAACCTTGAACTTCCAACCACCAGCTTTTTATTGCCGACGATCGGCATTCTCTGAAACATCCGCCGCCGACTGAGTCGTCGCAGAGAGAGTCGGGATCATCTTTTTCGACGGTTCGATCTGCATCAGCGTCATTTCGCCCTGCTTGCCCAGGATATGGATTCGCGAACCGATAATCCATTGGACTTGCCGAGTCGCATCCTCACTGGTGGAAAGAAAAATCATTTTGTTGGTGTTGTTGTAATATTCCGTCAGCGTTGCAATGTTCGGAATAAAACGCACGGGATATTCACCGCCAAGATAAAACGGCAACGACCATTTCTGTGCTCGTTTCGAAGGCCCAGAAAGAATCAGCGTAAAAGAATCCGCGTGTTTTTTGATCTCAGGAACCAGCCGCATACATGAGTAACGATCTGCGATTCGCGGCAAATCCGTATACGACATATCAATCGTCCAGATAAGAAACGCCATAGCAATGGTGCCGGCCAATGGCGGCAGTTGCCGGTTTCGCCAGAAATACCAACTCAGTTTGAGCACAATACCCGCCAGGCCGATTCGATAAAACACGCTCATCAGCCAGCCCCACCGGGCCCACCAGGAATCGCCATAAAACGAAGGAAGCATAGTCCAGTCGCCATTAAATTGC
>JAAZAW010000214.1 GCA_012514125.1 Phycisphaerae bacterium
CGTCAAATTATTGAAACTCGCATAACAGATAAAATATATAAAAAAACATAGCCCGCCGACGAAAAGGTTGACGGGCTATCGCGATTTTCTGTTGGCTCAGCGGATTTCCACAGGCTTGCCTGTTCGGGCGGATTCATACACCGACAAAACAATCTGCACCGCTTTGCGCGCTTCAACACCATTAAGTTCAGGTTCAACGCCGGCGTCCAGTGCCTTGAGGAATGTTTCAAAATTTCGTCGATGATTGTCGGCGGAAATGGCTTTGGGGTCCGATGCGCCCCCAACAATCGGAGGAGCGCCGAATTCTTCGATAATCTTTTCGTCGCCTGGTTCGGGTTGAGCAAATTTAAATGTCTTCAGACAGCTTGTTTCACTGACGATCATGCCGCCCGTTCCCCCAAGTTCCACCCGCGCAGGCTGTCCGGGCCAAAGTGCGGTGGTCGCAAATAATATCCCCAGTGCGCCGTTGGCAAATTCCAGCGCCGCAGCAGCAGTGTCTTCCACCTCCAAACGCTCGTGTCCCAAAAGGGCCGTAAAAGCGCTGATTCGTTTCACTTCCGATCCCATCAGCCAGCGAAGCAGGTCCACCGTGTGGGTGCCCTGGTTCATCAATGCTCCGCCGCCGTCGAATTTCCACGTGCCTCGCCAGCCGCCCTGATCATAATATTCCTGCGACCGAAACCACGGTACGTATCCGGCGCCGTAGGTAATTCGTCCGAGCCGACCTGCACTGACGACTTTTTTCAACATCTGATTCACAGGTTCATATCGGCTGTTGAAAACACCGCCCAGTTTGGTCCCCGCTTTCTGGTGAGCCTCGATCATTTCATCGATACGCGATAATGTCACTTCCAGCGGCTTTTCGCAAATAACGTGCTTGCCGAATTTAGCGGCTGAGACCGTGGGTTCCATGTGGCTGCCGCTGGGGGTTCCAATTGTCACCACATCGATCTGAGGATCCTCGAGAAAACGATCCAGTGTCGAATATGCCTTGATGCCGTACTGGTCCGCAAAAGTCTTGGCCCGTTCTTCAACCTGATCGAACGCCGCAATGAGTTTGGCGTTCGGTAATTCGTTAATCGCTTTGGCGTGAAAATTGCCGATCATTCCCGTCCCGATAATTCCAAAGCCATAGGTTTTGCTCATTTTTGTCTCCTCATTCTCAAATGTGTGAACGTTAATACCATATTATAACCGTATGAAATGCCAGGCGATCATTTCATTATAGAATAAATACGCACATTATTTGTATTTAAAGATAAGAAAGGAAATGCCACCAGGGCGTCCCGGCACGTCGTTTTTATTTGTTGACACAGGCGCAAAGAACGACCGAACGACGATCTTCCCAAAAAACTATTTATCCTGAAGTGCAACTGTGTTAAAAAATGATTTTTCGTTTATATCCGAAACGCAATGTTCGATTCGGAAAAGTTTTTACAGTTAAAACCCCAATCGAACGCGGGAAGTGCTATAATATAGGGTTATGATCGTCCGAAGAAAAGGCCGTTCTCGGCCCCGAACGATTGAGTAATCTTGAAAAGGACCAGTACCATTAAAATTGCATTAGTTAATCCGATGTCACGAGCCGGCCAGGGATATCATACCATGAGTTCCAAGATCCCCTATCTTGGTTTGCAGGTGCTGGCAAAGTGTACCCCCAAACAACATCAGGTGGATATTTACGACGAAATTTTCGGTCGACAGGGAATCGTCGAGTCCCTGATAAGTGGAATCTATGATCTCGTGGGTATTACCGCGATGACCAGCGGCGCGGCCCGCGCGTATGAACTGGCCGCCATCTGCCGAGAACACAAAATTCCCGTGATCTTTGGCGGAATCCATGCGACAACCTGTTCGGACGAAGCCCAGCCTCATTTCGATTCGATCGTTATCGGTGAAGCAGACGAAATCTGGCCGAAAATTCTCGATGATTTCCAGGCGGGAAAACTCCAGCCGCGTTACAAAGCCGATGAGCTTCCGGAACTGGTCAATGGTGTCGGCACAGGGTGTCAGGACGTTGACCCCGTCAATGGCCGATATACGGTTGCGTCGATTCAAACCTCGCGAGGCTGCCCGACCGGATGCCGATTCTGCTCGGTCACCAAAGTCAACGGCGCAAAAATTCGCCGTCGGCCGGTGGATGAGATCATCGACGAATGGAACAGTATCAAAAAAAGTTTTGTTTTCATCGTGGACGATAATTTCTTCGGCCTGTCAAAAACTCAGGGGCAATGGTCCAAGGAATTCCTGCATCAACTGATCCGCCGCGGAAAAAAACATCTCTGGTTCAGCCAGACGACGATCAATATGGGCGACGACAAGGAAGCTCTGGACTTGGCCTATAAAGCAGGCTGCCGTGCGATGCTCGTCGGCATTGAGAGCTTTGAAGAAGATTCGCTCAATTCGTTCCAGAAAAAACTCAACTGTCAAAACATCAACCGATATCAGGAACTTATCGATGGTTTCCATCGTTCGGGAATCGCGGTTTTCGGATGCTTTATCATTGGCTGTGATAACGACACTCCCGAATCGATCGGCCGAACCGCACGAACCGCCGTCAACCTTGGCGTTGATATCATCCAGATCACCAACCTGACCCCGCTGCCGGGAACCGATCTGTTTGAAGAGTTCAAACGCAACGATCGTATCCTGGCAAACAATTATCCGGACGATTGGGAAAAATATACCTTCATCAATACGGTCTTCAAACCCAAATCGATGACCGCTCGCGAAATGGACGAAGCCATGTTCCTCTTCCGCCGCGGAGCGGTCGAACGACACTGGATTTTGAAGCGAACGATCAAATCGCTGATCAAAACGCGTTCCATTTCGACCGCGCTCTTTGTGCACGGGATGAACAAAGGGTTCCTCGAACTCGCCCAGGCTCAGGTCCCCCACGACGCGAAACTTTTCCCACATCTGATGAACGTGCCGCCGACACATTTCCCCGACTAAGAGCAAGCTTCAGGCTTTGGGCCTTGAGTTTTGGGAAGATGCGAAACGGAACTCGCCGAGGCGCGAAACGTCAATGGCGGTTGGCCGAAGTGCTTTTTGAAGACTTTTGAAAAATGGAAGGCGTCATAAAACCCCAGCAGGTCTGCCACCCGTTTGACCTGTTCGCCGTTTTCGAGCAACTCGCGGGCAACAGCCATTCGTTTTTCATTAATATACACCGCGGGAGATTGCCCCAATTCGCGTTTGAAATGATGAGAAATAAACGAAGGCGAACGATCGATAAGCTGGGCCAACTGGCGGAGGGTGATACGCTCATTGAGATGCGTTTCGATATAGCGCTCGAGTTTTTCCATCCACGCCAGACTGCGAAAGGCGACCATTCGATGCCGAACGATCGTTTCCGTTAATAGTTGAAGTAACCTGCCGATTTTTTCCATTCGTTTCATCGCGGTTACCGGAAGTTGCATGTAATATTTTCCAAGCCGGCTCGCGGGAGGATGCGGATTGCGCCGATCAATCAATCGGGCTTGTCCAAAAATAATTCCACCGAGAAATTTGCCGTGATCGTCATGAAGCGGCACGATGCCATCGAGCAAATGGGCGTGGCAGGTGTACACCTGAATTTTTCCGCTCTGCCTCGCGAGATCGAAATAGTGCCGATCACATTTTTTGCATTCCTGGAAAAATGTTTTGTTTCTCCGACGATATCCGCAATACGCCGCCTGCCGGGTCTTGTCCATAAACGACAATTCCTGGAAATGAATGTCGTAAAAACTCACACCGATTTTCAGAACGTCGTACAGGACGTCCAAAACCTCGTAAAGTTCACCGGTTTGAATGACATAACGCAACATGCTTAAATTCTATGCCATTCGCCGGTTTTAGAGGAAGAAAAAAATAGCGGTTCGTTTATTTCAGATCATTCAATACCGGATCACCTCACAGTTCAGGTATTTTTCAAAGGCCTCTGCCATCGGAGCTGCGACATGATCAAGCCCCAGACTTACATGGTGTCGATGTCCCTGATTTCCAATCGACCAGAGAATCTGCTGAAGGTTTTCAATTTTCGCGACACCGGCATTACCGAAAAAATCGTCCGAAATCGAATCGTCGGTTATTTCTCCCTGGCCGACGTAGAGTTTGACCTTTCCGCCTTCGGTCAACAAGCTGCCGAAGGTCATTGGTGTGGGCTTGAAGCGATTGTTGTGACAACCAAACGAACAGTTCGGCCCGACGGCGTTGACTAAAATGGCATGTTCGATGACACTGCCTTGCGATTGGAGCATGGTCGAAGGCACATTTCCGCAATGGAATAAAATGCACTTGTCAGGATCGTCCGCGTAATTATTGTTCCAATCAAGAATCGTCACGGGTTTGCCCGTCGCATATTGCAGCGCCGCCATCATCACGGCATTGCCGATATCCACCTCGCAAGCGATCGGAATACCTCGTTCGCAGAACAGCCCATTAAGAACGCAGGGACTGATTCCCAATTGCTCCTGCATTTCCGTCCAGCATCGCAGCGCGACAGCGCCAAGGTCGTGCGTCTTGATCATATCGTCGAGAACCACACCCAGGCGGCACAGATTAATAAACGATCTTTCCGGCACCTGATCAAAATTCAAATGCCGCGAAAGTTGTTCCCCGAAATCCTTCACACTCGAAGCTTGCGCATCGAGTTTCATGACTTGCGCAATGATGGATGCCAGATCGAAACATTCCACCGTCATGCCGTGATGCTGCAACGTAACTTCGTCGATTCGCACTGTTTTAAAGGGAGTCGTCCTGGCTCCGAACATTCCAATTCTAAGATGACCCACGCCGTTGACAACCCGGCATAGGCGATCAAAATATTCGATATTGGCGGCAAATTCTTTCGAGGCAGGATGAACGACATGAGGCTGAAGATGGGTGAAATTTTCCATCATGGATGTTTTTCGTCAGTACGATGTAAAATTCACCCATCTTCAGCCTCATGTCGTTCATCCTGCC
>JAAZAW010000215.1 GCA_012514125.1 Phycisphaerae bacterium
CTCATCAAAAATATTATGAAAAATAAACTCTCAAATACACGGAATTGAAAATCACAAAATGAGTCACCTCATTTTAATATAATTTTAAGCGACCCGCATCTTCATAGCCTTGGGCAGGTCCCACTTAGATGTATTTTATATAAAGCTAACAAGACATATTTCTTTCGGCAACACATTTATATATTTATTTGATAAATTCTTTGAATAACGTGTTCGCGTTTTTCACATTTTGTGAAGTTCACGACAGACACCCTGGCAATGCTCTTTTTCTTTTAAAAAAGCATATCGTTCGATAGTCCTCGGGATGCCGCCGACGAACTGCGGAGGGCAGGCTCCAGGCTTTGGGATTTGGTTTTTGGGATTAAAATCGGCAGACGTTTTTGGCACCGAAGACCGTTGGCTGATAAGTATCATTAATTGCCGGAGGCCAAAATCGGTTGAAAAAGACAAAAAATCGACCAAAACGAGGGGTTTGTCGATCGTTTTTCGGCGTTTTTCGATCGACATTTTGCATTTGTCGATCGTCTTATCGAATTTGTCGATCGACTTTTCCATTTTGACGATCGTCTTATCGAATTTGTCGATCGACTTTTCCATTTTGACGATCGACTTTTCCGTTTTGACGATCGTCTTTTTCAATTTGTCGATCGACTTTTTACGTAAGTTGACCCTGTTTTATCACCTAAGACAATATATAATAACATCACAGAGGGGCTACGGAAACTTTATTCTGTTATATCATAATGATTTAAAGCGATTACCGAGCTTTCTAAAAAAATTTGTTTTTGAGAAAATTTATCCTTATCTTTTTAACTTTTTGCAGGAGCGAATGAGGGCGGGGTTTATTAATATAATTTAACCCTGGTCCTGACGTTTTTTGCCGGATGATTGAATCAAATCGTCATAATCAAAGGTCAAACGCCGCTATCAAGAGGCTTTCCGATGCGCTCTACCTGGGTTATCTTTGCTTTCATACCAAACCAACTTAATTTGTGCGCCAAGGGTAAAAAGTTTTGGTGTGGCTTTTACGGTTGTTTCCTGTGAAAAAGGTTGTACCGTTCCAGCAGGGCGCAAAGATTAAGTCTCTTGCGTATTACACCCTCGATTTAAGACCGCTGCTATTGCGGATCTTTCATCCTGGTATGTTCCTTTTTAAACTGACCGCCAATCCACCGGCGATGTTGAATCAGGTGTACGATCAAGGCGATACAGAACGCTATCGACAACCAGAAGTGAATATCACCCCATTGGTGGCGATCCATCTCCCATAAGGTCAAAATAGGACGTCCACCGTGAAATCCTCGGCCTCCGCCGCGAGGATGGGCGCTTCCGTGCGGCAAGACATACTTAATAATGATACCGGTCATGGCCACAGAGAGAAAAAGAATGAAATTCAGAATGTCGATCCAAAACAATTTTCGTGTCCGGTTCATGAAGCACCCCCATTGGGTTTCAGACATGGTCAAACCTGTTTCTTTTTGCTGTTGATTATATCACCGGAATAAATGAATGCAATTTCGATCATCAAAAGACGGACACACAGAAAATTTTATTCAAACAAAATTGAAGAACCTGTTCGAAAAGCCTTGAACCGATTCGGAATTTGATTCAGGAAATAATCAACGGCTTTTGATCCCGTGCAATGAACCGGACCAATCAGTTTAATGTCGTTTTCCCGGAACGCATCAAGAGTAGCCTCCAGGCGAGTCTCAGAAGCCTTCAAAAGGTGCATTCCTCCAAGAACTGCATAAACGGGTTTATTGCCGGTAAGTCGTCTAATGTGACTGATCGTGTTAATCACACCAGCATGGGCACAGCCCAGAAGAATAACGGTCCCGTGAGAGGATTCCCAGAATAACGATTGATCGTCCATCAGCGGGTCCGGCGCATGACAGGTTCCATCAACGAAAAAATTTCCTCCGGTATCTTCAAAGGGCATGATTCGTGGTATAGGACCGGTGGCATAGACACCCTCAAAAATTTCCGTCGGTTCAAGCGTCGGGATGATCGTTGCGTGCTTTTCGATATCGTCTTTCGAGATCGGAATGCCGATCGAACGAATCGTCCCATTGGGGTCCTGCGTATATTTGAAACTGAATGCTTCAGGATGAGCGAAAACCTTCAGGTCGCTGGTCTGATTAAACAAATATCGCAAGCCGCCCGTATGGTCGTAATGCCCGTGACTTAAAACCAGCGAATGAATCGATCGTATGTTAAAACAGAGATGGTGGACATTTTTCAGAAAAAGCTCCGTTTGTCCCGTATCGAAGAGCATACAATGCGCCCCCCGACAAATCCAGCACGAAAAACCGTGTTCGCCGGGAAGGCCTGGACCTCCAGCCACATCCTCAACGAGAATCGTAACCTTGACTTCCGGATGTTTCATGATAGATGCTTACTGAATAAAGTTCGTGTCCGATAATTTGACCAGTTCCTCAGCCGCCAAACGAACGCAGTCGATACATTTCAACTTTCCGATCTTTCTGATCTCCCGGCACTTATCCGAGCCGGCCTGCTGGATGAAAGTGTGAATCATTGCTTCTTTTGCCTGAGAGGATTTTATCAGTTCCAATGCAGCATAAAGGGCGCCGCATCGACCTTCATAAGCCCGTCCGCCGCCGAATGCGCGAGCCTCGTCAATCGCCTCCTGCGAGATGCCGGTTTTGTCCTGGAATCCACGCAAAACACTCTGCGCACAGTTAAGTCGTTCCTGTGTATAAGCGGTTAATACTTTTTGTATAGGCATGAAATATATCCCTAAATGTAATTTTATAGGATTAGTTTCCAAAAGTATTCTGTTTTCAAAAAAATCCCCGAAACATCACACAATCCTGCTTTCGGCAAACGTGTCCATTTTGCTGCCACCTTTTAATGCGAACTTTTCGTCGCTGCCCTGCGGCGTCGATTGAATCGAAAATCCGCAGGGCGGCGGCGTGGGATTGATAAGAAATTATTTGACCTTAGCCAGCATGGCGTCCATTTCTTTGCTCAGACGTTTGACGCGTCCGGCGTCTTCGGTGAAACTGATAACTTCGATTGACAGCGGGCCGTTGTACTTGATGGCTTTGAGTTGTTTGAGAATCAGAGGCCAATTGGTTTCGCCCTTGCCGATCGGCACTTCAAAGCCCTGCGGGAAACCGCCGGGATTTTTTGTGTAATCTTTGACGTGAACGCGTTTGACCCTCTTGCCCAGGACCGGAATCCAATGTTCGGGATAGCCAAATGCGACGACATTGGCGGGATCGAAATAGCTGCCGACGTTCGTGCCGCCGACCTGCTTGATGAAATCACGCATTTCGATGGGGGAGTAAAGGAACATGTTCCAGACGTTTTCGATGCAGAGTTTGACCTTGACTTTTGCGGCAAACTTCGCAGCGGCCTTGGCTTGGGTGAGAGCATCTTTGTAGACGTCGCCATAGGGAACAGGTTTGGCGTCGGGCATGAATTCAGGGCGAACGGCGCCGGGGATATAGAGATAGGTTTCCGCGCCGAGCCAACTGGCGACCTGGAGTCCCTGGCGGGTCAGTTTGGCGGCTTTATCGCGTACCGACTTTTTGGGGTCGGTCGGTGAAACGCCCCAATAAACACCGGTGGCCACACCGCAAATTTTGATGCCGATTTTTTGGGCGGCAGTGACGAGTTCCTTGCATTTTTTTTCGGTGCTGTTGAAGGTCAATTCACCCTTCTCGGCAAGGCAGAGCTCGATTCCCGCAAAGCCCGCGTCTTTGGCTTCTTGCATGGCGGTAACGATATCATACTTGCCGTCCATCGCCTGAGGACCGAATGTCCAATAGTTGATCGCTTTATACATCATGGTCTGCATCTCCATAAAAAAGTGTGTTCGGATTGATGATTAACCGAATTTACAAACTTTTATGTGCATCTGCAAGGAACTTTTGATCGATGACGGGGCATGGATGCGGTTTATCGGCGACAGACCCTTCGGCCCAATTGACAAGACCGTGGATCACCAATCCAGAATCTAATTTTTTATCTTTCCAAAAAATTTCTTGCAGTTATATATCGTTATTGTA
>JAAZAW010000216.1 GCA_012514125.1 Phycisphaerae bacterium
ATAGAATTTTGTAACAACATAGGACCTCCACGTCGATCAAGAGTTTAAAAAGAAAATTCTATGATCGTCGCTGGAGGTTTTCTTATAATACCCTTAAGGAAGTGCCATTCGTGGCTGTCCCGAATTTCTCGAATTTCTATGTCGGATTGTCTTGAGACATCGGCAAGGTAAAGTAAAAGGTCGATCCGACACCGGGTGTGGACGTAATCCAGATCTTGCCTTGATGTCTGTCCACAATTCGTTTGATAAGGGTCAGTCCGATTCCATTGCCCGGGTATTTATGCCGGGGATGCAGCCGCTTGAAGATCTCGAAGATTCGATTAAAGTACTGGCTTTCGATACCGATGCCGTTATCCTGGATGGAAAAAAGCCACCGCTTGTCCTGAGCTTCAGCCCGGATATGGATCTGCGGTGTCTGGTCTGCCTGGCGATATTTAATGGCGTTTTCAATGAGGTTCTGAAAGACCTGCAAGAGTTGCTCTTCGTCGCCCGGGACCACCGGAAGCGGATCATAGGTGACCTGGGCATGGGTTTTCCGAATGATCTGCATCAGATTCTCCTGGACTGCTTTGATGATGTTCTCACAGGCCACAGGTTTAAAAGAGTTACCTCGAAGAGTAATCTGAGAGCAATCCAGCAAATTCTTGATCAGTCCCTGCATCCGCAAGGAACCTTCCACGGCGAAATGGATATATTTTTTACCTTCTTCATCCAGTTGATCCCCATATTTTCGTTCCAGCAGTTGAACGAAGCTGACCACCATACGCAGCGGCTCCTGAAGATCATGAGACGCGACATAGGCGAATTGCTCAAGGTCCTTATTGGATCTGACCAATTCTTTATTCGCCTTCACCAGCTTCGCCGTCCGCTCCTGAACCCGCTGCTCCAGTAATGCCTGAGCATTTTCCAGGGCAATATGAGCGAGTTTGCGATCCGTGATGTCCATCAGCAAGACGGCGAATTGAGTTTCGGCAGGATAAAATGTCAAAAGTTCATAATATCGTTCGTACTTCGGACAATAGGTTTCAAAGTGCCGAGGTTCACGCGGGCTGGAGGCGTCGGGGTAAATCTGGAACAAGGCATGCCGGGGATCCAGGACCTCCCGCACATTTTTCCCCAACAACGTTTCTTTCTTTATTCCGGTGAACCGTTCGAAGGCGGGATTGACCGCGAGAAAACGATAGTTCAGAGTCTGATCTTTGGAGTTCGGAAGAATCTGATGCAGGGCAAACCCTTCTCCAATACCGTTGAAAAGCGCCTGATAATTGTTTTCCGTCTCACGAAGTTGATGCTCGATCTTTCGCTGCTCCTGGCTTTCGATCTTCTGCCATCTGCCTGCCTGATGAATCAGCGCAAAGCGATGCCGGCTGACTACCTCGATGATCTCCAGAGCACTGCAACGATCCAGACTGTAGGTGCATAATGCCAGCATGGGATATCGAGAAATAACCTCATCGACGGCGGTTTCATAGTCCAGAAAATCCCGCCAGTTGTTCTTTTCCAGCCAGAAAGTATTGGCCGACAAACGAAGCCCGGCAAAACCGCGATGGATGGCCTGTCGCGCCTTGTCCTCCCATCCCTTCAAGACCTTCGCGACATCGAATCTGCCGGTGGGCATGTACCATTGCCGGTAATCCAGAATTTCGATCTGTCCGTTCTGCAGAGATTCATCCAGATTTTTGACCCTGGATCGTAATGCCGCGACCGCGTCGTTGACCGTTAACGGCTCCGAGGTCACCCACAGGCAAAGTTCATGATCGGCAAGTCCCTGAACAAAGTACGGCACCAGAATATCCACCAGATCGTCGGGGGTATGATAAAACTGGCAAAAGTGAGTCCCCCAGGGCAGTTTTCCCGGCAAGTCAATGCCGGTATCCCGCAAACAGGAAACGACAGAAGCCATCTTGTCGCTGGAGTTTGTCCGAGTCGGGTTCTGCGACACAGGAAAATTCATCGGAAGTTTTGTCAACCCGGGTGTCGCAGAAAAATTTGAAAACAAAGCTGAACCTGATGAAGGCATCTGATCGCTCCCTGAAATACGGTTTCCCAATATAGCCGATTTACAAAACCTGACGACTTATTCCCCTTTACCTGAAGTCTGAACCCGATATCCCGTGATTCTTGATCTATGTTCTTTTAACGTAATGCCCCGCCGGTTTCCACCTAAATCTTTTTTTATGTTGCCAAAGGATCGACACGAAATTTCATCACCGAGTTTCAGGATCGTTTGCTCTTCGGCACCGACATCGTCGGGGTCGATACCCCGTTCCCGATGGTCGATCTCCTTCGCACCTGGCGGGATGAAAAAAATCACCCAGGAGGTTTTCAACAAGATCGCCCGCGAAAACGTCATCAAACTGCTTGGGCTTGAATAATACGCCTGTGATTTAAGCGTGTCGTAATTTCGGCCCCTGAGAAAAGTCGAAGGGTCTTTTGATTGCTTCCACCCTTTCCCGGGCAACCGAAATTTTGATATTTGTAATGCTACGACGACACGACTAAATCAAAAGCGTATAAGACGACGAGACACTTTAATTTAAAAACGCATTATACTAATTCCATTTACTTCGTGCGCGGGGGCTAATGTCACG
>JAAZAW010000023.1 GCA_012514125.1 Phycisphaerae bacterium
TCATCGATTTCGACAACGCCGTCCCGCCGGCGCAGGAACAAAAAGCTCCCGAAAAATCTACCGGCTGGAACCTGGCCCGATTCACCGAACTTGTCGGTGGAAAACAAAAAACGGATGACATCAAGTTGCCCATCGCACGCAAGCGTCCCACCTTCATCCAGGCCAAGCCCGAAGAAGGCAAACGCATCAGCATTGTTTACGCTCCGCGAGAAAAGAAAACTCTGCAAAACCGCACCACCCTTTGGGGAAATGAATTGTCGGTCGATTTGATTGCCAGCCGAATGAATATTCCCGGCGCCGGCATCTTGCAGATCGAAAACTTCGACCCGTCCCGCCAACCCGAGCAGGCCCAACCCGTCGCTCAAAAGATCGGCCCGCAGGACCCCTTCAATTCCAGCTTTAAACGCTCAGGTCCGTCCTGGACGGTCTTTACATGGAAACACGGCCTGACGTACCTGCTCGATTCCAGGACCGCCATTTTCGACGGATCGGTCAGCATGCGTCACCTCGCAGGCGACGACATCTACGACCCTGCCACCGGCACTTTCGATCTCAAGGGCAAAAAGCCGAAACGTGAAACAACCCTGGCCTGCGAAAATCTTAAAGTTGAATTTCTCAACGGCGCCTTCGGTACAACGGGCGATCAAAAATCCGGAGCCGGCGCAATGGATTTGACGAGTGTCATGGCCACCGGATCGGTTCACCTGCAAGACAAACCCCGCTCGATCATCGCTCCTGAACTCAGCTATAACCGGGGCGATAAGATGATCGTGGTCCGAGGCACGGAAAACTCACCCGCATACCTGTACGAAGAAAAAGAAACCACAGGCCAATACATGATGTGGGAAGGTCCACTGATTATCTGGGATCAGACCACCGATGAAATTCAGGCGCCCGGAGCATCGATCACAACAACCATGCAGTAAAATATAAACCGAGGTTGATGAAATGACCAGCGACGAAATGTACCAATCCCGTCGTTATCTCGCTACGTTTAACAGTAGAAATTTGCCGCAGATGTTTACCGATTGCCTGATCATCGGATCGGGCATTGCGGGTCTTCGTGCCGCCATCGAAGCCGCCAGGTACGGCCAGGTCATGGTCGTCACCAAACAAGACGCCTTCGAGTCGAACTCCGCCTATGCGCAGGGCGGCATTGCGGTGGTTCTGAACTCCAGCCGGGACGACAGCGCCGATCTGCACATCGCCGACACCTTGAAAGTGGGTTGCGGCCTTAATGATCTGGACATCGTCAAAACGGTAGTCAACGAAGGCAAAATCCGTGTCGATGAACTCATTCAATGGGGCACGCGATTCGATTCCGAGAGCGGAGAGCTTGAATTTGGACGCGAAGCGGGCCATTCCGCCTCTCGCGTCATTCACGCACAGGGCGACGCCACAGGCAGGGAAATCATCCGTGCCCTGCTGGAAAAACTCATGCAGTCGCCCAACGTGAAAATCCGCGCCAACCACTTCGTGGTCGATCTGCTGACCCACCAAAACCGATGCCTGGGCGCCCTGGTCTATAACGACGTCATCGGCCTGCAGATCCTCTGGTCCAAACAGACCATTCTCGCCTCGGGCGGTTGCGGCAGAATCTATCAGGAAACGACCAATCCCGAAATCGCCACAGGAGACGGCCATGCCATCGCCTGGCGCGCCGGGGCCGTTCTTCAAGACATGGAAATGATACAGTTCCACCCCACCACCCTTTACATCGCCGGGGCCTCCAGGGCACTGATCTCCGAAGCCGTTCGCGGCGAGGGGGCTTATCTTCTGGACAAAAACGGATATCGGTTCATGCCCGATTATCATCCCGACGCCGAACTGGCTCCCCGCGACGTCGTCTCCCGATCCATTATCGACCAGATCACCAAAACAGGCTCGCGCTTCGCCTATCTCGACGCGCGGCACATCCCCAATTTCGCAAAACGGTTCCCATACATCACCCAACTTTGCGCCTCGTTCGATATCGACGTCACCCAAGACCTTATCCCTGTTCGCCCCAGCGCCCACTACATGATCGGCGGTGTCAAAACCGATCAAAACGCCCGGACAACGATTAACAACCTCTACGCGGCAGGTGAAGTCGCATACAGCGGACTTCACGGCGCCAATCGCCTGGCTTCGAACAGTCTGCTCGAAGGTCTGGTCTTCGGCGCGATCGCGGGCGAAAAAGCGGGCCGATGGATCGCCGATCATCCCGATCCCATTCAGCCTGCCGATATCGTCTCACCGCGAGTCACTCAACAGGAACCCCAAACACTCGACATCCAGGATTTTCGCACCAGCCTTCGCAGTATCATGTGGCGATTCGTCGCCATCCGCCGAAAAGCGGATCATCTCACCGAAGCCCTCGAAGCCATGAAATACTGGGGCCGATATGTCCTGGACAAAAACTTCGACCGCCCCTTCGGCTGGGAAGCCCAGAACATGCTCACCGTAGCCCGGCTCATCACGCTCGCCGCGGAACAACGCACCGAATCGCGCGGTGTGCATTATCGCGAAGATTATCCCAAAACCGACGATATCCACTGGCGAAAACACATCTGCCAATGCCGGCTCATCGACGAATAAGCTCTTCACGCAGCACTTGCAGCGTCAACAACAGGTAAACCTTTCGATCCGAATCGAAAGGCGAAAGTTGCCCCACACAGTGCTCGATCACTTTCCCGGCCGTCGGATTGAATACCGACGATTTCAATATCTCTTCCAGACATTCAGCCCATACCGTCACACCTGTTTTCACGGAATTCCGTGAAAACGCCGACGCGGATCTTCGCATCGATTCCACGATCTTCTCATCGATCCGTCGCCTGCGGTAAAGCTCTCCGCTCAAATCCAATATCGCCTGGGCCATAGTCGTTCCAAAATCATTCCGCGTCGATCGCCACAGCTGCATATAATACCATTCCGGACCGACAATCCTCGCCAACGCCAACGCCAGTTCGTCCCGTAATACCGGATCGGTTGTTTTTTGTAAAAGCTCCAGTAAATCGCCCGCCATCTCTTTAACTTGCAGCGTTCCTAACGCCGAGGCATAAGCCAATTTCAATTTTTCGTCGGGTTCGTTTTGAAATTGCTGAATAAAAAACGGAATACTATCCACATCATGAAGTTTCGCCAATGCCCGCGCACTATGCACCCTCAACAGATGATATTCCGAAAGCAGCATCTCCTCGAGCGGCAAGATCGCGCTGCGGTCCCCAAGCTTGCCCAACGCCCACGCCGCCGCGATTCCCAAATCAGGCTCGCTCCCCGCCAAAACCAATAATAACGCATCAACCAGTTCCGGCGTCGCCGGCATTCGGGATATCGCGACAATCGCCTCAAACCGAACATTAAAACTCGGATCGTCCAATGCCTCAATCAGTTCGTTCGCCGTCAGAGAATTTTTCGAATCGCCAAGCCGCTGAATTTGCATTACCCGCGACGTTTCATCGCGTGCCCGGTTGTACCGGATCATCGACTCCATCGCCAAAAATACATTCCCCTGCATGAACATTCCCCAAAAACGTCTCACCGGCACCGCCCCATCCGCCCGCAGCCGGTTCAAAATCACCAGGCCCGACAAAAAAAACATCATCACCACCCCGAAAAGCGGCGTGAACGAATCAATCGTCAGGATACTGTACCGGGCATGAATATTGCGAGTCAGGTCCAGAAACGGCCCGATCAGAAAAGGCCCCGTCCCGCCGACCAATCCGATCCACGCGTAAAAAACCGCCATATAGGTCGTAAGTCCCGTTCGAGGCACGGCGCTGACATAAAGATATCGCATCGACCCGATGGTCCACCCCATCATCGCCATACCTGAAAAAAAGGCAATCATCATCGCGATATACAAAACCTGGGGATGATGCCGGGGAATCAAAAACCATAAAATGGGAACCAGCACCGCTAAACTCGGCCCCGTAATCATCACGGGCTTCGACCCGAAACGATCCGACGCCCA
>JAAZAW010000217.1 GCA_012514125.1 Phycisphaerae bacterium
CGGCATTTGCATGCGGTGGAACGTTGTTGGTATGATGACGGTTCGGAGAAAATCGTTCTCGAATCTCTCGATGCCCCATTAGTCGCACCGGGCGAACCGATGCTGTTGAATTTTACCAACGATTTGCCCAAACTCGAGCATGGCATGCACTTTAACCTCTACAATAACCTCTGGGGCACGAATTTCCCCATGTGGTATGAAGAGGATATGCGGTTCCGATTTAAATTGATGTACGACTAATCAAGTCAGCACCATGAGCAGGTGTCAATCTCGACTCGATCGCGTTTGTTTATTGGCCTTTGAGAACGAGCCAATCGTTGCCAACGAAATCGGTCTCGACGGTGAGGACATCGCCGTTGAGTTTGACGGAACCCGACTTATCGCGGGCGTGCATATCCAGGGTCCACTTCAAGTTCGTCATGTTTTGAGGCAGACGAATGCTGATGCTGGAATAGACTTCATACATCTGGTTGGCCAGGAAAATCGTTTTGACGCGATCGCCGGAACGTGCCGAGAGGTGGACCCATGCGCCGTCAATAAGCTGCGGCATCGTCACCTCGCCGGCGAGTTCGTCGAGCCATTGATCGATCCACGCCTTTCGAATCCAGCTGTGCGGGGAAAGTTCCACGGCGGGAACATCATGGGGAAGGACCAGGCCTTTGCCGCCCGAGGTATTTTTGTAGGTGAACGAGCCGACGCCCATGACGTTAAGGAAACAATCTTTGACCACCGTTCGAGCCTGCGCGAAACGGGTAAGTTCATAGAAGTTGACGCAGAAATTTTTCTGGGGAAGGTTCAGGCTGGCACGCTGTGGAATATCGTCCGAATCGCGGGTAAGGTTTTCTTCGAAGGCGAAGATATCTTCTTCACGGTCACGTCGGGTAGTTTTTTCGAGGCCTATCAGGTTTCCAAGACCTCTGTGGAAAATACGATCTGCAGCGTCGGCGTCGAGGAGAATGGTCGCGGTGGACAGTACTTTTTTAAGTTGCTCGTCGGAGAGGCCTGCAACGGCGTCACCGGCGAGGGCATAGATTTTTGAAGTGTCGATTTCGGGCACCGTTGGAACGTTGATGCACGGGATACCGAACCCGCCGAGGTAGACGAACCAGCCGTAATACGCGGTCGGTAGATTTCCGACTTCGGGTTTGCCGTTGCCTGGAGCGAATTTTGTGGTATCGGCGGGGACAATGGCCTGGACGCCGAGTTGCGTGGTCTGAGCGGCAAGATCACGGATTCGGAGCATTTTGTCTTTTGCGCCGCTGAGCATGGGGGCCATGCCGGGTTCACTTGCCGGACCAGTACCGAGAAAATCGAGTACATCGAAAGTCAGCCCGTCGCACCCCCCGTCGATAACGGCGGCCATTTGCATGCGGGTCTGATGGTTTGATTTGGCGAATCGGGACATGGGACAGTTTTCGATCTCGAAGAAGGTTTTGGTTCCTTTGGGCAAGACGCCGAATGTTTGGCTTAGATTACCAAATGAAAAGAAAAAGCCCCGAGGTCCCGCTTCCTGATAGCTTGCGGCGTGAGGGCGAACAACGGCGCGATTTTTTCCGCTCAGGGCGTCGATCAGGCCATACCAGTCGCGGCCTTCCTGTGTATGGACAGGGATATAGCTGGCCATCAGGCCGAGGGTGATGTTCGGATCGATTTGATCCATTTTATTTCGCATTTTTTTTGCCAGGTCGATGTAGGTTTCGGCGTTGAAGGTTTGCCAGATTTTTCGATCCGGATGAACAATGTCTTTGGCATTGAGATTGGCGACAAGTTCTTCGCGATTTTTGGCAACGATGCCTCGTTGTTGGAGGACCTTGATATGTTCGTCACAGAAACATCCGCCCCACCCATGACCGCTGTGATTGTGGAAACGGAAATCGTCTTCGATCCAGAGCGTTTTAAAGCCTGCCTTGACACCGTCGGCGAAGGTATCGAGCCAGAGTTTTTGCCAGTCGGGACAGATCGGGCAACCCACGGAGAGATTCTGATAGCCGTCGTCGTTGACCATGCGGCGAAATTTAACATCTTCGCTTCGTCGGCCACGATCGGTGTGGAGTATGGTATGCCAGAGATTCAGGCTTGTGCGATATCCTTCGCGTTCGACGATGTGTCGGGCTTCGGCGGCGAAATCGAGCCAGGGTTGGTAATCGGATTTTCGCCAGGCGCCTCGATTGTATTCTTCGGGCATAACGAAAAACATGACTTCATCCAATTTGGCGTCGCGACAAAATTGCAGGAGCAACTCAAGGCGCTTTTGCCTGGGCTCTTCGGGAACGAGAGGATAGCGGATGATATACATGCTGTCGGTATTCATAGAAAAATCTCCAAAAATTTCAAATTCGCTTTTTTATGAAAAAGAGTATTATAAGATATGATTTTATTTTTTGTAGTTTATTTTGATCCTGAATCCGTGAATTTTTCGAGGACATCGTCGCCTAAATGACGTTTTCATCCACGAAAACACACCCTTTTCAAATTCTGAATTCAGCCTGATATTGTCAGCCTTATTTCTTCTGCTCGCCCAACGGCAGCATGGGAATAAGCTTCTGATCGAACGGCGAAATCACGAAGGTGGTATTGTCCGAATCCACCAATCCTTCCAACGTCGTAATATATCGCCATTGCAAATATTCCGGCGTTAAACTCTGCGAAATTTCCTTCTGAGCTTCAGCAATGCCCTGAGCTTCAATTTTCTTCCGCTGGGCTTCGGACTCTTCTTTCATCAGCACATACTGCATCTGCTCCGCCTGTTGCTTGGCTTTGATCTTCTGCTCGATCGCCCCGGTTACCTCCGGCGGCAGAAGAACATCCCGCAGTAAAACGCTCTCAAGCGTAATCCCACGCTCAAGATATCGTTTTCGTAATTCCGCGTCGATCTGCGAAGCGATTTTCTGGCGATTCTCGCTATAGAGGTCTTCACTCGAAAACCCGGCAACCACATCCCGCACCACGTTCCGAAGTGCCGGCGCGATAATCACATCCGTAAATTGCGTCCCCACCGTCTTATAAATTTCATCCGCCATCTCTGCGGTCACATGATACAAAATCGAAATGTCCAACCCGGCGATCAATCCTTCTTTCGTCGGCACTGCCACCTTTTCCTTCACTTCTTTGGTCCGAACGTCCATGGAGATCTTCTTCGCCAGCGGATTTACGGGAAAATTAAGTCCAGGCTTGAGTTCTTCCGCCCGAACCGACCCGAACAAATCGAGCACCATCACATGTCCCGCCGGCACAATAGCAAAGCTTTTTATAACAATAATTAATGCAATAAACACCACCGCCAGAATCGCAACTGTAATCGGCTTCATAAAAAATCCATTCCCTTCTGCTTCATTTCGAACGTATCGAATATTTCTCATACCCAACTCTTTTCACACTTACTTATGGCCCATAGACGCCTTATCCTGCGATTATTACGCAAACCATCTCCTTTTCGCAAGTTTAATCGAAAAGCATCTCCCAAAACCGATAAAATAACCCTCAAATCCTCTCTGCCAAACCTTGACTTGATATTTAATCGATGATAACCTTTTCTATTATCATGAGTTTGCTGACAAAAAATGATACTTTCTGAGAACACCCTCTTTTATTGTCGGCTCTATTTTCATTTTTTGCTTAAATGATTATTAAAATAAACCATAATTCGACAGAATGGATTGATTTGGCGATGGACGTGCTTCATCGCGGCGGCGTTGTCGCGTTTCCGACTGAAACCGTTTATGGCCTTGCCGCCAGTCCTGCCGTTCCAGGAGCAATCGCCAAACTTAACGATCTTAAACTTCGGCCATCGAATAAGCCTTATACGCTTCATGTGGGTTCGCCGGAAAAACTCGTTGATTATGTCCCCCACCCGCCGTGGATTGCCCAAATTCTGACCAGAAAAACCTGGCCCGGACCACTTACATTGATCATGGAGCTTTCCGAGACTGATATCGCTGAATGCCGAATGAAATTTAAAACGATATTTGATCATTTATACCACGAAAATACCATTGGGCTGCGATGTCCGGACCATCCCGCTTCCATTGCGATGTTAAACGCATTTGACAAACCCATCGTCGCCCCATCGGCCAACCCTGTCGACGAACCGCCCGCCACCGACGCTTCGCAGGTAGAAAAATATTTCGGTGATCGGGTCGATCTGATTCTCGACGGCGGTCCCTCAAGATATCGGCAATCTTCAACTGTCATTAAAATAAGCAATAATGATTATGAAATCCTGCGTGAAGGGATTATCGACAAGCGGCGGCTGGAAAAATTGTCCACTTTTACGCTTCTTTTCGTATGCAGCGGCAATACCTGCCGTTCACCGATGGCTCAGGCGCTGGGGCAGAAATTCATTGCTGAAAAACTTCATTGCGCCATTGAGGAGCTTTCGAATCATCGAATCCATATTCTCAGTGCCGGTACTTTCGCCGACAGGGGTATGCCCGCGTCGGAATCTGCCGTTTTTGCGATGCGGCGAATCGGCCTGGACATTTCCGGTCATACCAGCCGACCGGTTACTCCCGCTCTGGTCGAACAGGCCGATCTGATTCTGGTGATGTCATGGGCACATAAAGATTTTATTTGTAACCTTGTTCCAACGGCATGCAGCCGTATAAAATTATTAGCGGAGACAGGTGTGGCCGATCCGATGGGCGGATCCGACCAGGACTATATTCAATGTGCCGAATTTATGGAAGAACAAATCGAGGCACGTCTGAAGGAAGAATTTGAATGAAAATTGCAATCGGCTCAGATCATCGTGGTTATCTGGCTAAGGAAAAAATTAAAGGACTCTTAACGGAGTTGGGATACGAGGTCATGGACTTTGGAACCGACTCGACGAAATCGTTTGATTATCCGGATGTAGCGTTTCCCGTCGCGCAGGCGGTCTCGGAAGAAAAAGTCGATCGGGCCATTCTGCTTTGCGGTACGGGGCTGGGGGTATCGATCTCAGCGAACAAAGTCGTCGGTGTTCGGGCAGCGCTGTGTCATGATGAACTGACGGCGCAGATGTCGCGTCAACATAATGACGCGAATATTTTGTGTCTGGCGGCGGACCTGATCGGCGAGGCATTACTTCGCCGAATTGTGGAGGTTTGGCTCGAAACCGCTTTCGAGGGCGGCCGACATACACGACGTGTGCGAAAAATCATGGAGATCGAAAAGAAATATCTCTCCTGCAAGACCGCTCCCAACGAGTTGGACGAAAACGACGATCCGAATTGCCAGAATATCTGAATTTTAATGAAGTTATTATTGCCTACAAAGATTCCAAAAGAGGCAATTGTTGGTGTTCAAAAAAAGCAGGAAATCTTTCTTTAAACTCTTTTTCTCTTCCTAAAAACTGCGATATCGCAGGAAGGTTAAGCGAGTTAAGGACATCTTTTGTTACCGGACGTTTAGAGTCCCAGAATATAAGCATCTTAAAAATTTCAAAACAAATGTTGGACTCCAAAATATCTTTGATCATTACTGCTTCTTCTTTGAATTTAAATGAGAGAAAATAGCATGTATCGTCAAAGACTACCGGCTTACCCTCATAAGGACCGATGATTCTGAAATTCAGGTTTTTATACAAACCTGATATAGCCACTTTCCAAGGTAGAAATGTATAGTCTCCTACTCCAAAAATTGAAAATTTTGGTTTACCGGAATATATCGAACTTTTTCGTTTATCAAATAACTCTTCATGTAACAGAAGATATTTCCACATTTTAGGATAAACTGAAGCAATAAACTTTGTATCAGAACCAACTACACATTGCGGAACCAGCATATATTTAGAGATATTCTCTCTTCCATTTGCGAGATCAGAACTCTTGTGCATGGGAAAAAGCAAATCTTTTTCAATTTCAACAAGTTCGTTAAAACCGTTTATAAAATACCCATCAGGCAACTTTTTCAGTTCCATAACTTTAGAGCAATCGTGTTTAATTCCAGACCGCCAACAAAATAACGAAGGTTTTGTTGCTATGAAATCTGCATACTTATTAACGCGGTCAATCTGCGAGACAAGCTGCCCTCTATAGAATCCCAAAGTAGAAGATGGATATTCATCTTCAAGTGAATTAAAAATTTCACAAACGTTATTTTCACGATCCAAACCGGGTTGAAAACGGATCAAAAGCAGACAAGCGTCAACAGCCACACCAAAATACTGTCGTGCATTTATCAAACGCATTTCGGCGGTTGAGAAACGTAAAGTATTCTTCCATACATAAGATAGAACTTTCCTGGCTACAGTTGTCTTACACAACATACTCAACAAGGCTTCCTTGTCTTGTAATAATTCTGTTTCCTTAATTAACATCCATTCCGATATATCAAAATTACTTTTTCCAGTGATGGCTTCCATTCCATTTAAACCATTGAAGTTTGCCTTCATAGGAATATTTGAGCTCTTAATTCGCATCAGTTCCGCATTTGTTACCCAGGGAGGATTTCCAAGGATAAGGACAGGACCTTTAAATTCATTTAAGCATTTCCAGTCATATGCAAAAAAATCACCTTGAATAACTTCAAGATTTCCATTATTTCGCATTGAACGGGCAGCTTGAACATAGTCCGGATTAATATCAAGCCCCAAAATACGTCGGGCATGAGGAAAAATATTTATTGCTGCTTGAAGAAACGCCCCTATGCCACAATTCGGCTCTACAATCAAGTCCGGTGTTATTTGTTTGGAAATAAGTAAACAAATACGTTGAGCTAGCTCTAAAGGAGTTTGCCAATCACCAAATTCCGTTTTGATTATATTTTTTTCATTTTGATAAATCATTGTGTTACAACACTCGAATAATTCCTTCAACATCCCCTGCTTTTTCAATGACTCGATTATATTGCAACCGTCATTGTAATGCATTCGATATAGTCAAATATCCAATCTCCGGTCGCTTGCACATAACTTCTTCAGCAATATTATGTGCTTCAATATCGTCAACCATCAACATACGTTCTTCAAAGAAAGCCAAAAGATCATCCTTATTTCCCTTGTTGTCCAAAATACGATGAATCCCCATTGTTGTCTGGTAATCTGCAGTTTTTGAAGCTTCTACAAAGATGGTATGAAGAATATTCAAACACCCTGTTTGACTTGTATTGTCATCTATTTTCTCATAAACAAAAACTAAAAGGCTATATCCCAAACCAAATATTTTTTTGTTTGGCGGACTTATAGGGACAGGATGATTGTGGCTGTTTGATACTCGTTACCTTAATGTCGACATAAAGTTCAGGAAAATCTATTCCTTTTGCAGAATTACCCTGAATAAAATTATATCGATTTTGAAGAAAGAGAATAAACTTGTGTTCCAGATAGGTTCCAACGGCCTTACCATCCGTTACACCATATAATAAAGGTTCGGAATGACGCGCCTCGATTTTGTTAAATA
>JAAZAW010000218.1 GCA_012514125.1 Phycisphaerae bacterium
GACCGAAATTTTGATATTTGTAATGCTACGACACGACTAAATCAAAAGCGTATTATAAACGAATTATGGTAAGCGAAAATAGAAAACCTGTGTCGGGAAACTCTGCGAAAAAGCACGCCCATCTTCTTGGGTTTGGGCTGGATAATCATGACGGCCATGTTCGTGTGACACGTGGTGAGAACTTTCATTTGTTTGGCGGGAGCCAGGAGACGCACGAACAGATGCAGGAGCAGGTGATCAAGCTCAACGAGAAACTCAACCATCGCGGCAAACGTCTGGAAGATGTTTCGCACGAAGAGCTTACGGATATTGCCCACGAGCTTGGCGTGAAGATTCTTCCCGAAGAAAATTCTGAGAAATAATTTTTGCGAATTTCGAGTTTCTGCCCATCTTAACTTCCCAGCCTGAAGGGTCGATAATAAGAACAAGGGAAGTTCCCTGGTTACAGGAAGTTTCATGGCGCAAGAATTCGATAAAATACTGGCATTTCTTCGAAAAAGCGATAATCCCGCAGCCGATCAGGCGATCGGGAGTGCGTTGCTTTGCGCCCGGGAGAGTCAGATAACTCCATTGGTGCAAAGTTTGCTTGATCGGGGGAAGGACGATGGGATTGCCTATGCCATTCGGATGTATCACAAGATCGATCCTGCTCAGCGGCAGGAGCTGATCGATCGTTGTCCGGGAATTTCGGGGGCATTGCGGTTGGCGTGCAAGGACGGCGATCCGCAGGTGCGGGATAATGTCATTTCGATCATTCATGCCAGTAATCAGCCTAAACTTTTGTATTTTTTGTCGTTACTGCTTCGGGACGAATTGCCGGTATTGCGGACCCACGCGGCGCGGGCTTTTAAGAGTATCGCGATTTCCATTTGGAATCGTGTCCGGGCGGAGCGTGACGAAAATCGAAACTCGGGGGAGTATGTTCCTTCAGCCAGTGTGGCGGAGAGTTTGCATCAGTTATTCCTAGCGTTGGATTCGTCGCTGGAAAATTTCACGTGTCATCTTCGCACGGAGATCGTCGAAGTGGGGATGATTTTCGGGGCGATCCTGCCCGATTCGACCTGGGCGCGATTTACGGCAGATCGCAGCAGGATCGGAAGAATCGCGGTGGAAATTCTGACGCGGGAATCGAATGTTCAATTCGCGGGGTTTGCGTTCCGGGCGTTGAGCGGTGCGGAACTGGGCAAGAATATTTCCCGTCTTATCGCTTCATCGTGCAACGGTGATTTTTTGCGGCGCTGGCTTGATTATGCGTGGTATCGATTCGATTTTAATGTCCGGAAAAATCTGGCGAGGATTAAGGAGTTTCGGTGGTTGTCGGGTAATTATCAGCCGATTCTGGAGACGCCCCAGGATTTGCAGATTAAATTTGTGGATGTTTTGATGCTGACTTCGGTTCCGGCGAAGGAAAAGCTTGAACTTCTGGTTTCGCTTTTGATGTCGAGGGGGGAGGCGGTTCAGGAGCATGTCGTTTCGGTTTTGATCAACTGCGATTTGCCGGAAAAAGGGCAATATCTGACTCGGGGGATTTCCGTATGCCAGACCCAGTTGGTTCATGTTTCGCCGGTGGCGATGGAAATGGCGATGCGATATCTGCATCAGGCGAAAGTGGAGGCGGTTTCGGAAGATGTGCGTGCGGAAGGGTTTGTTCAACCGGCGGAACATGCGACGGACACGGAACGATATTTCGAGCAATTCTGGATGTCGTTCGATCGGGTCGAGATATCGGCATGCCGATCGGCGGGAGAGAAGCTTCAACGCATGAGTCTGAGTTTCGACCGTCGTTTGCGTGAGAAACTCAAAGCGGCGAATTATGAAGACCGTCTTCGCGCATTGAGTTTGGTTCGGCGAGCGGGATTGACGAGATTTTATGCCGACGATGTGCTCCGGCTTTGTGATGATGAGCATGTAATGGTGCGTTCGGCGGCGGTTAGCGCTTTGGCGGATATTCCCGGTCCGGCGTCGGAGCGAAAACTGATCGAGGCGATGGACGATGAAAATCTTCGAGTTCAGGCCAACGGGATTGAAGTGCTGGAGTCCTACAATGTGCCGAATTTGTTTGAAACGCTGGAACCCAAGCTCCGGAGTTCGAATAATCGCGTTCGTGCCAACGCGATCAAGGCGATTTTGAAGCCTCAGTATTCGATTGGGATTCGCGCGTTGATGGCGATGCTGGATCATCCCGACGCGAGTTTTCGTCGAAGCGCCTTATGGGCGGTATCGCAGACGTTTCCGATTCATCTGATTAAAAAAGTCCATCAAATGATGACGGACGATCCGGACCCGGATGTGAAAAATGCCGCGGCCAGGACGGTTCGCGAGATGGCACATTTCTGGAAAGAAACGCAGAATTCGAAAGCGGAGCCTGTTTCGGGGAGGGTGGGGAAATGACGCAAAGACCTTTGGATATGATGGCGTTTGGAAGTTTTCCTGATACAAGACAGTTGTACGACGTGAGCCTGAACACCACGGGAATTGTTGTGATGATTCTTGTGGGGGTGGGGATGTTGATCTGGATGGGGTTGGCGTATTTGCGGTATCGGCGACTTAAACGTCTGGAGCAAATGCCGGATGTTCTGGGAGAGCCGAACGATCTGCTGGAACAGACGTGCAACATTCTTGGGTTGGGGATTTCGGAGCGTCGGGTGCTGAAAAAGTCGGCGGTTGCGATGAAGCTGGCTCAACCGGTGAGTATTTTACTTTCGCCTGCATTGCTGATCGAGGCGGCGAGGGTGTGGAAGAAATCGCATTTGTTTACGCCGTCACAATATTGGGGACTTCGACGCCTGGATGAAATTTCCCGGAAGATTTTTGATAAGGGGCTGGATGAGCTTGATGGTTAGGGCTATCATTTCCGATCGAAAACACTCTCCTTAGCCTTTCTCGATCGGGCGTTTTGATTTAATCGCAGCGAAATACGTCTTTGATTTAAGTTGTGTCGTAGTTTCGGAACCCTGAGGAAAGTCGAATGGGTTGAAACGACATGGCGTATAATACGCTTTTGATTTAGTCGTGTCGTAGCATTACAAATATCAAAATTTCGGTCGCTGAGCCTGTTGAAGCGACATGGTGGAAGCAAACAAAAGACCCTTCGACAGGCTCAGGGTCCGAAACTACAATACGGTTAAATCAAAAGTGTATGAGAACGAGATTTGTCGAAAACACTCTCCTTAGCCTTTCTCGATCGGGCGTTTTGATTTAATCGTAGCGAAATACGTCGTTGATTTAAGTTGTGTCGTAGTTTCGGAACCCTGAGGAAAGTCGAATGGGTTTAAATGACATGGCGTATAAGTAAACCAAAAACCCTTTTGCAAAGGTCGAGCTTAGAAAACGCCTTTGTGGTGGTGGGCTTTGCCGGGAAAGCGTCCTCTGGCTTTGAGCTGGTCGCGGATCGAGGCGGCGTTTTCGTAATCTTCGTTGGCGAGGGCACGCTGGAGCTGTTCCTCAAGCGTGGCGTTGATTCCATACCGTTTGCGTATCTGTTTTTCCAATTGCCGTAATTCCGCCATGGACGGATCGTGCTTGAGCCACTTCGCCAAGCCATGATCTTCGTAAACCTGAGCGATGGTTCCCATGCCGGCTTTGACCTGTTCAATCGCAAGATCGAAATCCTGGGCAAGGATTCGCTGCTGAGTTTGGGCGACGGTCCAATGCCAAACGACGAAAGGCCTGAAACGCTCGTGTTCTTCGACATTTTCTTCGTCTTCGCATTGATCCCGAATGAAATCCATCGCGCGGAGTGTGAATTCGGCGTCGCGGGCAGCCCGCTGGTAACAGTTCATAGCCAATTCGTTGTTTTTGGCGTCCTGTGCTTCATGGGCGATGGTGAGAAGTCCAAGCCGGCGATGGTAGAATTGAGTCATCTCGCGATCGAGTTCGGTCCAGTATTTTTTTCGGGATTCCGAGACGTTATCGTCGATTTTGCTGTCGAATTTATTCTCGGCGACTTGTCGTTCCATATATTCGAGGAGTGTTTGGCATTTGAAGGGTTTTTTCCCGTCGGGTCTGCCGTCCAAATACATTTGCATAATGCCACAGTCGAGCCTGAGCTGAAGCTGAGGTTGGTTGTCGTAGCCCTTGATGATTCGGGCGTTGACGGACTTTTTGTTCAGGGGCCAATCTTTCAGGATGTTAGCGATATCTTTAGACACTTCAGGCCCTTTCCCATATCGAGCGTATATTTTGCTTAACCAATTGATCATTCTATTATAATTATAGCAGTTTTGCCGAAAAAATGAAACCGGGGTCGGTGTAAATGATCAATTCTTTTCCGCCAGTTTTTTCTGAAGCAGTTGATTGACGACCTGCGGATTGGCTTGGCCTCGGGTTTTTTGCATGACCTGGCCGAGGATAAAACCGAAGGCTTTTTGCTGTTTTTTGCCTGGAGTGCGGGCATCTTCAACCGCTTTGGCGTTGGCGATGAGGATTTCGTCGAGGATTTTTTCGAGCGAAGACGCGTCTGAGACCTGCATGAGGTTTTCCCGTTGAGCGATGTCGGCGGGATCGTCGGGGCAGGTGAGTAATTTTTCGGCAAGGGCGGCGGCAGTGGTATTATTAATTTTATTGTCACCAACGAGTTTGGCCAAGCTTGCCATGCGCGGGGCGGAAACGCCGAGTTCGGCGATGGAGACACCGCGTTGGTTGGCGTGCATGGCCCAGAAACTGATGAAATGGTTGCAGAGGACTTTGACCGGCGCGCCGAGCGACAGGGCTTGTTCGAAGAGATCGGCTGTGGCGCGATCTTCCACGAGAGTGGTGGCGTCTTTTTCGGAGAAACAGAATTGGGTTTGAAAACGCGCACGCCTGGCGATGGGGAGTTCGGGTAGGCTTTTACGGATCGCGTCGAGCCAGTCTTTTTCGACGACGACAGGGACGAGGTCCGGATCGGGGAAATAGCGATAGTCCTCGGCTTCTTCTTTTTCGCGCTGGAGGACGGTCGTTCCGGTTTGTTCGTCCCAGCCACGGGTGGACTTGAACCCCGTTTCCATCGTGACGCCGGTTTTTTCCCAATCGGCAAGCTGGCGTTGGATTTCGTAGGCGCAGGCGCGTTCGAGCGCTCGCAGACTGCCGAGATTTTTGACTTCGGCGATGGGGGTTTTGTATTGTTTGCCATCTTTGGTGATGACGAGATTGATGTTGGGTTCCAGCCTCATCTGACCTTGCTGCATATTGGCTTCGCTGACGCCGAGCGTGCGGACGAGGGTGCGAAGTTCGGTTCCGAAGACGCGGGCTTCTTCCGGGGTGGACAGATCGGGTTCGGTGACGATTTCCATGAGTGGAGTGCCGGTGCGGTTAAGGTCCACCTGGCTAAAACCGACGTTTCCCTCGTGCAGGAGCTTGCCGGCGTCTTCTTCGAGGTGGATTCGGCGGATGCGGATTTTTTTTTGTTCGCCGGCGACGGTGATTTCGATATTACCGTTCTGTGAAAGCGGTAGATCGTATTGCGAGATTTGATAATTTTTCGGCAGGTCGGGGTAATAGTAACTTTTGCGGTCCCATTTGGTGTATCGGGCGATTTCGCAATTCATAGCCATGGCGGTTCGAACGGCAAATTCGTAGGCTTTTTTATTCATGACCGGCAGCGTGCCCGGCGAGCCCATACAGACGGGGCAGACGTTGCTGTTAGGTTCGTCGCCGAAACGATTCGGGCAGGCGCAGAACAATTTGCTCTGGGTCGCGAGTTGCACGTGAATTTCCAGACCGATGATTACTTTATAGTTTAAATCGCTCATTTGAAACCTCTTATTGTTCGATGAAACCCGCGGGAATTTGCCGATGGAAATCAGTGTGTTGTTGATATTGCCACGCTGCCTGCAGGATGGTCGATTCGTCAAAATAATTGCCCAGAAGCTGTAAGCCTATGGGCAGAGAATCCCTGGAAAAACCTGCGGGAATGGAAATGCCGGGGATGCCTGCAAGATTGGCGGAGATGGTGAAAATGTCACTTAAGTACATCGTCAGCGGGTCGCTTGTTTTTTCGCCGACGCGGAAGGCGGTGGTCGGGGCGACCGGGGCGCAGATGATGTCGGCTTGCTCGAAGGCTTTTTCAAAATCCTGGCGAATCATCATGCGGACCTTGAGGGCCTTGAGATAATAGGCGTCGTAATAGCCGGCGGAAAGAGCGTAAGTACCGAGCATGATTCGACGTTTGACTTCGTCACCGAAACCTTCGGCACGTGAAGAGGAATAGACGTCGATGTAATCTTCCGGGTTGGGCGTTCGATAGCCGAAGTGCACACCGTCGTATCGGGCCAGGTTGCTCGAAGCTTCCGCGGTGGCGACGAGATAATAACAGGCGACGGCGTATTGCGTGTGGGGCAGCGAAACTTCGACGAGTTGGGCGCCCATTTGTTCATAAAGTTTGGTGGCTTGATCGATAGCGGCGACGATTTGCGGGTCGATGCCGTCGCTGGATTGATATTCTTTGACGATACCGATCCTGAGTCCTTTAAGAGGAGTGTCAAGTTTGGTCAGGTAGTCGGGTTTGGGCGAAATGGATTCGGGGACACTGGTCGTGTCGCGTGCATCATGGCCTGAGATGACATTCATGACCAGGGCGATATCGCGGGCATCGGCGCCGAGGGGACCGATCTGGTCAAGCGAACTGCCATAGGCGACCAGGCCATATCGGCTGACACGGCCATAGGTGGGCTTTAGACCGCTGATGCCGCAAAAAGCCGCTGGGAGTCGGATGGAACCGCCGGTGTCGGTGCCCAGGGAAACGGGGGCCATTCTGGCGGCGACGGCGGCGGCAGAACCCCCTGATGAGCCGCCTGGGACGCAATCGGTGGACCAGGGGTTGCGGGTGGTTTTGATGCCGCTGTTTTCAGTAGACGAGCCCATGGCGAATTCGTCGAGGTTCGCTTTGGCGATGATGATCGCGCCGGCTTTTTCGAGTTGTTCGACGACGTGTGCGTTGTAGGGGGGCTGATAATCGATCAGGATTTTACTTGCGCAGGTGGTTTTGGCGAACTGAGTGCAGAGGTTGTCTTTGATGATGATGGGCAGACCCGCCAGCGGGCCTGCATCGCGACCGTCGGCGAGCATTTGATCGATTTGGTCTGCGCGTTCACGGGCGTATTCGGGCAAAACGGTAATCAGGGCGCCGATCGTTTTTTCGTGTTTATCGATTTGTTTCAAGAAGGCTTCGACCGCGTCGCGGGCGGTAAGTTGCCGTTTTTTTATTTGATCGAGCAAGTCGAAAGCTGTTAATTGTGTTATTTGCATCGGGATATAACCTTTCTTCGATGGCGGTTATGCGCCGCTGGAATCTTCGAGAACTCTTGGGACTTTGAAGAACGGAGGGTCGGAGTCAGGAGCGTTTTGCAGAACCTTATCGATGCCCATCCCGGTTCCGGCGATATCGTCACGAAGGACGTTTCGCAGGGGGGCGACGTGGGCCATCGGTTCGACGCCGGTGGTGTCGAGTTCGTTTAATTTTTTGATGTATTCGAGAATCGCGCCGAGTTGCCGGGTGTAAAGGTTGATCTGCTCGTCGGTGAGCTTGAGTCGCGAGAGTTTGGCGACATGCCTGACTTGTGCTTCGGAAATTTCATTGCTCATTTTATTGGCTCCATACTTATGGAAGAGTGGTCGGCTGAGTTGACGGTTCACAGGATTCGACGCCCGCCAAGGATCGCATTTCCAGGGCGCGTTCGCCAAGTTCTTTCGGATCGGTCGGTTCGTATTGTGTCAAATCGAAGTCCAGGTAATGATCGTCATAGATTGTCGCAGGCCAGAGGATTTCGGCGAAAAAATCGACCGGAAAATACTGATACCAGGGTTGGACGATTTTTTCATGGGTCTTGATCGTCTCGTAGCCCTCTTTCCGGATGATAATGTCATAATCGCCGTACCATTCAAAGGGCACGGTAACGGGCGTTCTGCCGACTTCCTTATCGTTGAGATATACCAGCGCGTTTTTCGGTTCGGAGTTGATCGTGATGCGTCGTTCGACACAGCCGGCCAAACCGACAAGGGCCAGAATCGAAACCAAAAACCAATGCCTGATCATGTTTTTCACTTCATTTCCTTTATAACGGTAGATCGATAATTTCCGCTTGCAGCGAATCTGTTCCGAGTATAGCGATGGTGGAGCGTCCTTTCAACCATCCTCCGCATTCGCCGGGATTAATCATTAATTTTCCATTTTCGGATTTTACAAAGGCCTGGTGTGTATGGCCTGCAACGAGGACACCGGCCTGGGCGCGAAATTTTGTGGGGATTTGCTCGAAATCGTGTGCCATTGCGATGGCGCAATCGCCCAGGTGGATCAAAATCGGCCCCGATTCGATCTGCGGCAGGACCTGTCGCAGGCCTGTCTTTTCACCGTCGTTGTTGCCGTAAACAATGTGCAGGGGGACGTCGATTTTTGCAATTTCCTTCGCGGTAAACGGAGCAACGATATCGCCGGCGTGCAGGACGGCCTGGACGTTTCGGCGTTTGAATTCCGCAATCGCTTTTTTGATTTGCGGGAGGTTGTCGTGTGTGTCGGAAAATATTCCTATCAGCATATTGATCCTCCTTGGGTCAGCTTCGTGGAATTCCTGAAATTGCTTCATTGGAGGCGATGATCCAGAGAACATCGCCCGCGGTGACCATGGTGTCGGGCAGAGGAATGACGACTTCGTATCGCTCGACCACACCGCCTTTTTCCGCGGCAGGACGGCGAATCGCGACGACGTTGATTTTGTATTTCTGCCGCAGATTCAGATCGCGAAGTGTTTTGTCGATGAACATTTTCGGTGCGGGAAGCTGGACGAGGCTTTGGCCTTCACCCAGTTCGATCGACTCGAACAGTTGCGGGAGCATCAGTCGATGAACCCATCGCATGGCAGATTCGTGTTCAGGAAAGACGATATCGTCTGCCCCGATACGTCGAAGAATCTTACCGCGGATTTCGCTGCCTGCCCGACTGATAACGCGTTTGACACCAATAGCTTTGAGGGTGCTGGTGGTCAGGGCGTTGGCTTCAAAGTCGGTTCCGATGGCCACGACCGCCGCATCGACGTTGTCGATTCCCTGTGCTAAAAGGGTTTCTTCCTCCGTCGCGTCCATTCGTACCGCCAGTGCGACCTGATCGCGGACGGCTTCGATGATTTGGCGTGAGGTATCGATGGCGATGACTTCCGCGTTCGCCGCGGACAATGCCTGCGCCAGTTTCAATCCAAAACGTCCCAATCCAATCACCGCTATTTGTTCCGGCATGCTATGTGTTCCTCTCTACAAAAAATCATACAGATTGTGTACTCCATTGACAATACTAACCTGTAATCAAGGCTTCACTCGGATATTCATATTGCACCTTTTTGGGGCGTCCCGCCATGGCGAACAGAAGTGTGAGGGGGCCGAGTCTGCCCGCGAACATTCCCAGAATAAGCAAAAGTCTGCCCGCAAGACCCAGGTTCGGGGTGATGCCCATCGACAGGCCGACCGTGGCGCAGGCGCTGGAACTTTCAAACAGCAACTCCATAAACGGCATCTGAGGCTGAGCCAGAAGCAGCGCAAGGGTCAGGGTCCAGACCAGCGTGAAAAAAATAAGCACCACCACCAACGCTCGACGGATCAATGAAAAATCGATCGTTCGATTATAAATATTGACGTTTGAGCGATGCCGCAGTGTGGCGATAATCGTAGCGAGCAGTAGGGCGAAGGTTACGGTCTTGATCCCGCCGCCCGTCGAGGCAGGGGAACCGCCGATAATCATGAGTGAAATCACGGTCATGAACGTTCCCGGTTCGAGTTTTCCCGATTCCATTTCGACCGAATTGAATCCTGCCGTTCTGGACGATACGGAAAGAAAACAGGCATCCAGCAGCCGTTGAGGCCAGGAGTGATTTCGCAATACATTTTGCGAGTCTCGTATGGTTATGTCTTCGTATTGAACCGTTCGGCCCCAACGTTGTTGTTGTTTGGGGGTTTCGAGCAGGAAGATGATTGCGACGCCGCTGACGATCAATAGAAATGTGGTCATCAGGACGATTTTGCTTTGGAGATTTAATCGTGTCATACGGAAAAAGTCTAAATCAATTCCCGTATAGGCGGAATAATCGTTACGCCAAAATCGCCCGATCCGAAATTTGGCGACGGCAATGACATTGGCAATGACGGGAAATCCGATACCACCGAGAAGGATCAAAGGAGCGATGACACCGTAAATTTGCCAGTGTTTTTCCAGGCTGATAAGGCTGTCTTTTTGGAGAGTGAACCCGGCGTTGCAAAAGGCACTGACGGAATGGAAAATACTTTTGTAAATTTTGTCTCCGACGTCCGATCCGGGCCACATGGAGTACATGAATGCTGCGCCGATTGCCTCGATCAACAGGGTAAACAGAATGATGAATTTTACCACCCGGCGAATCTGGCCTGCATCGCGTTGACTGTAGATGTCCATGGCCAGACTGGTTTCCTGGAGCGAAACCTGTCGGCCCAGCAGAATCGAAAAAACAGTTCCGAAAATGATAATGCCCAATCCGCCGATTTGAACCAAAAGCAAAATGACCAGTTGCCCGAAAGGTGTAAAATCGCTCGCGGTATCGCGAACCGTCAATCCGGTGACGCAAACGGCACTGGTGGCGGTAAAGAGATTATCGACGAAGTTATTTGCAAATCCTGTAAAACGATTCGAATAGGTCGAACAGGGCAACGAAAGCAGCAATGCTCCGGAAAAAATCGCCAGGGCGAATCCCAGTAATGTCGCCCGGGCGGGATAAACGATTGTTTGAATGAGCCAGCTATTAAATTTCACAAAAACAATCAGCAGTAGAATCACCAGATAGATCATCAGACCCAAATGCAGCCAGTTCGGGTGTCGAGCGGGAAAACTCATCGCCATGCCCACAACGGCACCCAGCGACAAAATGATTTCCACAACGTGTTCTTTGAAAAATTCAATCCGATTGGGAAGAAAGATCATCTTTAACAAAAGAACGGCGATAAAACATAAAATCGCGCCATACTGGACGTAGAGCAGGATTGCATGAGAAACGGGCGAAACACTGACGGGAATCCCGGTGGTTGGAGCATATCGCACAAATCCATATTCAAGAATTAACCCCGTTACACCCAGAAAAAATCCCAGCGTGTTCAGGATCGGCCAAAAGAGTCTCATGCCTGTCACATTCATAGGTTGAGCAAGGGAGAACAAACTGGATGTACTTTCTCTTGTCACCGCGTTATCTTCTCCAGGCAATCGTTTGATTTCGTAACGACTTAAATTTTAACATCTGCGATATCCCGTTGAAAATTAAAATCAAAGCAAGCCATCCAATTTCAAAAAATCAGATGGCTTTGACTTGATATTTTTTTTATTCCTGTTGCCGCATCGTGTTGAGGATATTTTCCTGATTCCTGACGGAATTATTTTTTGTAGACCTTGTCCGGATCGAACATCTTTTGTCCGACGATTTCCCATTCTCCTGCGGAGGTGAGACGACGGAAAAAACAGTTGTGATACCCCTCATGGCAGGCGGCGCCGTTCTGTTTGGCTTTGATCACCAGCGTGTCCTTGTCGCAATCGATCAGAATTTCCACCACGTCCTGCGTATGGCCGGAACTTTCACCCTTCATCCAGTATTTCTGCCGTGAGCGAGACCAGAAATGTGTTTTGCCCGTTTCGATGGTCGCCCGAAGTGATTGTTCGTTCATATACGCCATCATCAAAACTTCGCCGGTTTCAACGTCCTGGATGATCGCCGGAATCAATCCGTTTGAATCATATTTCAAATCCGCAATCGCCTGCACCACACACTCCTTCTTCCATTAACTATATATAAATGACATCGACCTGTCGTAAACACGCATATTACGAAATTCGGACCCTAAAGGCAAGTAACAAGCGGGGCTTTCTCTTCAAGATATAAGGAACCTCAAAAACGAATTAAAGTTCTTTTCTCGCTGCGTCCGATAAAAAAGATGGAACACTGCGGACCCTCATGATACGCACTCACAACGCGAATCGGCTTTTCTCTCGCTTCGATACGGCACAACAATCAGATAAATCATGAAATATAAAAAGGCACAATCCCGAATTGGATTGCGTTGCCTTATTTTTATATTTTTTCACCACTGATTTGAAACCATCCGGAATGAAATAGAAGGAAAACAGAGGAGTGATTCTGCCCTCAAACGGAAGGAAAGAAAAATGAAAAAAACTTTAGTGCAACTGAGTGATCGTATTTTTAACAAGAGGAACAAAATCCGACTAATCGCAATGACGGGATGTTTGTCGGTGGTGCTGATGAGCCTTATCCAGGGATGTCTTGATCCAGCCATCGTGGCAGGCGATATGGCATTAAAAGAAGTCGTCATCACCGGTCCCAACAAGGTTGCCCCCGGCTCGACGACCTATTTCGGGATTGTGGCAACTTTTGAAGACTCCAGCACTTTTTCGCTTTTAAGCGGGACGGTCTGGTCGATCGTTTCAGGTCCCGGCGAGATCATGTCGCCCGGAGTCTACGGCGCACCTTCAAATATTACGACCGATACCGAAGTGAAAATTCATGTCTCACTGACACACAATGGAATAACGCGCGAAGCCGTCAAAACTTTTGTCATCACCACCGGCGAAACAACTCCGCCGACACAACCGCCTGAGGAGCCGACGCTGACCGCATTGACGATCACCGGCCCGGAGAGTCTCGCACAGGGCGACACCGCTAAATTTACTGTTATGGCTGAATGGAGTGATGATTCCACCAGTGATGTTACCGATCAAGTCGCCTGGACGCTCGATTCGACGCTGACCGATTCGGGCAATATCGATGCCGGTGTTTACACCGCGCCGGCGATTCTCTCCCAGGAAACACTCCTGACGATTCGTGCCGTTCTCGACGACCAGAACGCGGAAAAGAACGTCACGCTCCTCGCGATGGGCGTCCGGAAAATCTCAGGCCAGATTTATAACGCTTCAAACGCCGTCGTGCCGGGCGTTACGATGGTGTGCAACGGCGGTGCGACCCAGCTTACCTATACCACCGATGCCAGCGGATATTATTCCTTCCGTGTTCCATACAACTGGTCGGGAACCATCACCCCGCAGTCGTCGGTTTATTCGTTCGATCCTGCGTCACAATCCTATGAAAAAGTTACCGGGGATATACCAGGTCAGAACTATACCGTCGGCACCGCTACAGGTGAAAATCATGCACCCATAGCCCATTCACAGACGCTCAATACTTTCGCCGACACCTCAATGAACCTGATCCTCGCCGCAAGCGATGCTGATAACGACCCGCTGACCTTTACCATCGTTTCATCACCTGCGAACGGCACTCTCGCCGGAACCGCTCCAAATCTGACATACACCCCTCAGACCGGCTTTTCCGGCACCGATAGCTTCACCTTCAAAGTCAGCGACGCCCAAGCGGAAAGTTTGCCCGCAACCGTAACGATCCAGGTTGCAGGTTCCGGATCGGAAATTAAAAATGTCCTCTACGTCGATAACAAAATCTCCTCGTCGTCGAGCACACAATATAATCCTTCGACTCGCGCAACCACCGGCGGAACAGCCCGCGTTTATAAAACCATCGCCGGTGCCTCCGCCGCGGCCATGCCAGGCGAAACCATTTTGATTCGCGGTGGAAGTTTCACCGAAAAACTCGTTCCCGCCCGATCCGGCACTGCGGGCCAATACATTACATACAAAAATTACAATAACGAAACGGCCATAATCACCGGCACATCGCTGTCGCCCGCGATCGACATTTCCAATCGCAGTTATATCGTGATCGAAGGTCTGAAGATCGACAATGTTCAACGCTGGCTTTATGCGATCAAAACGTCCAACTCGATTCTCCGCAACAATCATTTCTCGCGGACGACCGACGCTTACAACAGCTCTAAAACAGGCCTGTTCTTCCAGGAAGCCACCTTCAATAAAATCCTGAACAATACCATCGAAAACTCCACCCAGGATTCACTGGCATTGATCAAGTCCGACCGCAATCTGATCGAAGGAAACACCTTCACCAAAGCCGTTCATACCCTCTGGACGATCAAGGGCGGCAACTTCAACGTCCTGCGAAATAATTATTTCGACAATCCCGATCAAAAAATCGGCGAAGTCTACGATATGGACGCGGTGGGCGACAACCATCAATTCACCGGAGTTAAATGTACAAAATACAATCTGATCGAAGGCAATATCTTCGCCCGGACCCGCTATGCCGACCGCCCGCACCGCTACAACGGTATCCAGTACGGCGGCCAGAATGGCATCATCCGTAAAAACGTTTTTTACAACAACGCCGGTTGCGGCCTGGGGTTCCAGATTTACAGCCCCGAATCGCTTTACAACCTCGACAACCGCGTCTTCAACAACGTTTTCTATAACAACAACTTCGGCGGCATCTACATGTCGTCCGCCGGCAGTTCGAATCTTTCCGGCAACATCCTCAAGAACAACATTCACTACAAAAATTATGGTGAAACAGGACCTCTGACGCAGTTTCTCTTCTACGGGGCCTCAGGATTCGTCTGCGAGAATAACGACTTTGTCTTTAATCAAGGCGGTGAAAAAATCATCGCCCTGAACACTCAACTTAAAACGCTGACCGAGGCCCAATCCACCTGGCCTGCGCTCTTTAAGTCCAACATCGAGATCGATCCCGGTTTTGTCGATGCTGCCAATCACGATTTCCGTCTGCGAGCAAGCAGCCCCGTCATCGACAAGGCTGCTTACCTGACAAAAACCGTCGGCTCCGGCAGCGGCACAACGCTTCGCGTCCAGGACGTCGGCTATTTCTACGACGGCTTCGGCATTCCCGATGAGCAGGGCGATTTCATCCAGATTCAGGGTCGGACCGCCTTTGCCCGCATCGTGAAAATCGATTATGCCAACAAAACGCTCACGCTGGACACCCCCCTCACCTGGACGGACGGCCAGGGTGTTTCGCTGCGATACACAGGTTCCGCACCCGACATGGGCGCATACGAATTTGGTCAAAACTAACCTCCCGGACAGGCCCCCAGGAAGACCAACAACAGACACAAGCCGATTTCACATCGGCTTGTGTTCTTTTAACCGGCTCCAATATTTTGTCGAAAAAAACGCACTCTCGGTCCCCGAGCTTGCCGAAGGGATCAACGCGAGCGGGGTAAAATTTATTGGCCGATTTGACGCGCATCGTATAATTCATCATAGAGCGGGTCGAAAATATTTCACGTATTGGAGAAATATATCTCGTTTTCAGGAGGTTATCGCTATAGAATTATTTCAACGTTCCTGTTAATATTGTGAATCTTGTCCTTGCTGTTCGCCGAAATAAAACATAGAATTTAGATGTTCATTGCCAACATTGGAAGGGCAAGTCTGTTGGGATCATGGAAAGTCTTTTTGCGATAATTATTAAATAATATGTCTGATCTTGAAAATCAATTATCTGGGTCGAGTCTAAATGGTTCAGGCAGCGACGAAACGGAGTTCGGAAAGCTGGCTTTGAAATATAACTTCGTTTCTCCCGGTGAGCTTAAGGAATGTCTGGATATCGTCAAAAGCCGAACCGCGCATGGCGATATTGCGTCGTTGTCCAGGGTTCTGGTGGAAAAGGGATATATGACGCTTTCCCAGTTTCGCAGACTCCAGGAAGAGTTCGACGGCAAGAAAACCGCCAGGCAACAAATTCCGGGCTATCAGATTCTTGGCAAACTGGGCAAGGGCGCGATGGCGACCGTTTATAAAGGCCGTCAGATTTCCCTCGATCGTATCGTTGCGGTCAAGGTTTTGCCCAAACGCATGAGCGAGAATCCCGAATTTGTCGATCGCTTTTACCGTGAAGGAAAAGCCGCCGCCAAGCTCAATCACGCCAATATTGTCCAGGCGATAGACGTCGGCGAATCGGAAGGTTATCACTATTTTGTCATGGAATACGTCGATGGCGATACCGTCCACGATCGATTGACGAATAATCGACGATATAAAGAAAACGATGCTTTGGACATCATCATCCATATCGCGGATGCTTTGGCCCATTCTCACGATCGGGGTCTGATTCACCGGGACGTCAAACCGAAAAATATCATGATTACGACCGACGGCGTGGCCAAGCTGGCGGATATGGGTCTGGCCCGAGAAGTTTCCGACACTCAACTGGCGCAATCCGAAGCCGGCAGGGCCTATGGCACACCGTATTACATCTCGCCGGAACAGATTCGCGGCGAAGTCGAAATCGATTTTCGTGC
>JAAZAW010000219.1 GCA_012514125.1 Phycisphaerae bacterium
ACATATAACACGCTTTTGATTTAGTCGTGTCGTAGCATTACAAATATCAAAATTTCGGTCGCTGAGCCTGTGGTCCCTGAGCTTGTCGAATGGGTCGAAGCGACATGGCGTAAGCAAGCAAAAAGACCCTTCGACTTTCCTCAGGGTCCGAAACGACGACACGTTTAAATCAAAGACGTATAAAGGGCACAGTTTCTACCGCTCACGTCTTCGGTGGGCTAAAGAACGATGTTGAAAATGAACAAAAAACTGTATATTCCACCCCGCTAAGGAGAGAAAAATGCGCACCCCCTGCCATGATCGTGCAAACCTGTCGAATAAGCCAACGAAACTCCCATTCTCCCACTTTCCCACCTTCACACCTTCCCCCTTCTTCCCGACTCCCGACTCCTTTGACTCTCTCCCCTCTTTTTAGCGTCCTTGGCGGTTCCCCCTCTCCCGTCATTCCCGCGCAGGCGGGAATCCAGAACCATCTCCAGCCGTTGAACAATCCTCTTCCCCAACTCTTCCAGCCCGCATAACTTCTTCCAACTCGCTCAACTTCATCCGATTAACTCAAGCTCACCTTCAAAATATACCGAAATTAAGAATATAATGCATAACACCCGAATCAAAACGATTCATTAGTCTTGGTTCAACTTATACGGATTCGATTTAATCCATGCGCGGCTCAAAAAAAAATCTTATAGTGTAGAAGAACCTGAAAAATAAGGCTAAACGATGTTAGCCCCCGCGCAAGAGGTAATTGGAAATAGTATTAAATGAAAAACATACTCATGATAGCTTACGCCTTTCCGCCTCTCAACTTCAGCGGAACCGCACGCCCCTTTGGCTTCGCAAAATATCTTCCCGACTTCGGCTATCGTCCAACCATCCTCACCCGCCTGGGCACAGGCCCTCATCCCGCCGACGAAAAAATGCTCGGCGATCTCGAAAACAAATGCGATATTCTCCGAATCCCCCCCGGCGATAACGACAATTGGCCCAACTGGCTTAAACAAAAATTCAAATTCCCTGACAAACTACTCCAAACCCTAAACCTCGGTCCAAATCGCTTCTCCGAAAGTCTCGCCTGGCGAGCGACTAACTTCCTCCCAGGCATCAAAGAATATATCCACTGGGGCCGACCCACGCTCTCCGCCGCAAAAAAAATCATCCGCCAACAACATTTCGACCTCATCTGGGCCACCGGCGACCCCTGGGCCAGCCTTATCACCGGATATAAACTCTCCAAATCCTTCAACCTCCCATGGGTCGCCGATATCCGGGACCCCTGGACCTATGGCGTCATGTGGAACCCCCAAACACCGCGAATCGCAAAATGGAATCAAACCTGGGAACAAAAAATCCTCGCCCATGCCCATTACTCCGTCTTCACCAGCCCACTCACACGCGACATCTATCGCGCCCGTGTCAACAACCCCATCGCCTCGCGAATCGTTTCCATCACCAACGGATTCGACAACTCCGAAAACAATCCCATCCCGATTCCAAAACACAACGATCATCAATGCCGCTTCTGCTTCGTCGGCAATCTGACAACAAACCGAAACCCTCAAGTATTGCTCCACGCGTTCCAGTTAGCGCGTCAATCGATCCCCCCCGATCAACTGACCTTGCACTTCATAGGCCGAATTTCACCCTACGAAAAACTCTTCGACTCAAACCTCGTCCAACACACCCCGCCGGTCTCGCAGGACCAAAGTCGTCAATTCATGAGATCCGCCGACGTCCTCGTCCTCCTCCAAGCCACCATGACCCAGGGCGCCGACGTCATCTCCGGAAAAATCTACGAATACCTCGCCGCACAAAAACCTATCCTCGCCGTCGTCCCCGAAACCGGCGGCGACGCCTGGCTCATCCGTCAAACCAACGCTGGCCTCGTCACCGGCACGACCGACCCGAACAAAATCGCCCACGCCATCAAACACTATTG
>JAAZAW010000220.1 GCA_012514125.1 Phycisphaerae bacterium
GAAGTTGAAGTTGGAAGAGAATTGTACAACGGCCAGAGCCGTTTCTGGATCCCCGCCTGCGCGGGGATTACAATCCATTATACCCGCTTTAATTTTGCGGGAGCTTGCGCGGGGATGACAGAAGAAGAGATTGAACCGCTAAGAAGAGAAGAAGAGGAAGGAAGAGAGAAAAAAATCGAAGAGAGGAGAGGTGGGAAGGTATGAAGGTATGAAGGTGTGAAGGTGTGAAGGTGGGAAGGTGGGAAGGTGGGAAGGTGGGAAGAGGGAGAGGAGAGAAGAGATTTTTTACGAAATAAAAAAGATGAGTTCAGTTCTGTGAACTCGTCTTTTTTTTTATTCGGATTATTCGGTTGGTGGAGATTACATCTTGATGCCGGTTTTCCAGGCGGTTTTTAAGGTGTCGATGGATTCGTTGATCAGCGGGGTGCCGGTGGAATCGGTGATGATGAACGATTTTTCGGATTGAGTGTTGCCCAGTTTGCAGATCGGCAAGCCTTGCGTAGCGGCGAGGAATTTTTGCTCTTTTTCGGGGGCGACTTCGACGATGAAACGTGAGGCGGATTCGCTAAAGAGCAGGACGTCGCTTTGGGTGATGCCGGATTGTGATTTTAAGTTTGTAAGGTTGATTTGAGCGCCCAGGCCGCCTGCGAAGGCCATCTCTGCGAGAGCGACGGTGAGGCCTCCTTCGGAGCAGTCGTGGCAGGCGGCGATGATTCGTTGGCGAATCAGGGAGTGGACCTTGTTGAAGATGGCTCGGGCGGATTTGAAGTCGACTTTGGGGACGGAGTTTCCGGTGAAGCCCTGGAGCATCCAGTAGTGTGAGCCGCCGAGTTCGGGGAGCGTTTTTCCGATGAGATAGACGCTTGAGTTTGGTTTTTTGAAGTCCATGGTCATGGATTTTCGGACATCGGGGACGATGGCCATGGCGCTGATGAGGAGCGTGGGGGGGATGGCGATGCGTTTGCCGGTGTCGGTGACGAATTCGTTGTTGAGAGAGTCCTTGCCGGAGATGAAGGGAGTGCCGAAGGCTTTGGAGGCATCGTAGCAGCCCAGGGAGGCGCGGACGAGTGTGCCCATTTTTTCTTCGTTGTTGCATCGGTCCCAGCAGAAGTTGTCGAGGATGGCGCAGCGTTTTGGATCGCCGCCGACGGCGACGACGTTTCGGAGGGCTTCATCGATGCAGCAGGCGGCCATCCAATAGGGGTCGATTTGGCCGAAGTTGGGGTTCAGGCCACACCCGACGGCGAGGCCTTTGTTTGAATCGAGCAAGGGTTTGACGACGGAGGCGTCGGAGGGGCCGTCGTTGACGATACCGGTGAGCGGTTTGACGACCGAGCCGCCCTGGACTTCGTGGTCGTATTGACGGATGACCCATTCCTTGCTGGCGATGTTGGGATGGGCGAGAAGTTTTTTGAGGGTGTCGTTGAGATCGATGGAAGAATTTTCGGGTGGTTCGGGTAGTTGTTTTGGAGACCAAGTGGCTTTTCGGGTTGATTTGGGCAGTCCGTTGTGGAGGAAGTCCATATCGATTTGGGCGACCTGTGTGCCTTCGTAGCGCAGGATTAATTTTTTATGATCGGCGAAGGTTCCGATGGCGGTGGCATCGACATCTTCGGAGTCGCAGAGTGCTTTGAGTTTTGGCCAATTTTCAGGCGAGACGGCGAGGACCATTCGTTCCTGGGCTTCGCTGATCCAGATTTCGTCGTATCGGAGTCCTTTGTATTTGAGGGGGACTTTATCGAGATCGACTTCGGCGCCGAGTTTTTCGGCCATTTCGCCGACGGCGCTGGAGAGTCCGCCTGCGCCGCAGTCGGTGATGGCGTGGTAGAGGCATCCCTGGGCGGCATCTCGGGCCTGGAGGATGACGTCGAGGACTTTCTTTTCGGTGATGGCGTTGCCGATTTGGACGGCGTGTGAGAATTCCTGGTCGGACTGCGCGGTGAGTTCTCCGGAGCTGAAGGTGGCGCCGTGGATGCCGTCGCGTCCGGTTTTTCCGCCGAGGACGACGACGTAATCGCCGGGTTTGGCGTCGGCTTTGAGGGCTTTATCTTTGGGCATTAGGCCTATGTTTCCGCAATAGACGAGTGGGTTTCCGAGGTACCGGGTGTCGAACCAGATTGCGCCGTTGATGGTGGGGATTCCCATGCGGTTTCCGTAATCTCGGACGCCGCTGACGACGCCTTTGAAGACTCGTCGGGGGTGTAAGACGCCTTTGGGGAGGTCTTCGAAATTAGTATCGGGATTGGCGAAGCAGAAGACATCGGTGTTGGCGATGGGTTTGGCGCCGAGGCCTGTGCCCATGGGGTCACGGATGACGCCGCCTATACCGGTTGACGCGCCGCCATAGGGTTCGATGGCGGAGGGGTGGTTGTGAGTTTCGACCTTGAAGCAGACGGCGTGTTGATCGTCGAATTCGATGACGCCTGCGTTATCGACAAAGACGCTGAGGCACCATTTTTTGTTGAGTTGGCGGGTGGCTTTGGCGATGGTGGATTTGAGGAGATTTTTGAAGAATTTTTTGCCTTCGGGGCCGCGATATTCGACGTCGCTTTTGAGGGTTTTATGGACGCAGTGTTCGGACCAGGTTTGGGCGATGGATTCGATTTCGACGTCGGTGGCTTCTCGGTCCAGTGTTTTGAAATAATTCTGGATGGCACGCATTTCGTCGAGATTGAGGAAGAGGTCGGCTTTTTTTGAAAGTTCGAGAAGCTGATCGTCGGAGAGGTCGCGGATGGGGACGTGGCGTAATTGGAATTGGTAGTCGTGGGGTTCCGGGGGTGGTTGGCTTCCGGCGGAGCCGAAGACGACGTGTTCGATGCACTCGTTGGCGAGGATTCTCGAGGCGATGAGCGATTTTTCGGCATCGGAGATGTTGCCCTGGAACTGATAGAAGCGTGCGGTTCGGACCTGATCGACGTTGATGCCGAGTTGACGAATGGCGAACTCGGTGGATTCGGCGACGGGGTCCATGACGCCCGGCAGGAGGTGGACTTCGATGGAGTCGGTGTCGTGGTGCGGGGGCGCATTGAGATCGACGCGTGCGAGTTCGACGACGGGGTCGATGAGGAGTTCATTGACGACGGTGTCGATTTGATTTTTGGGCGCATCGGAGGTTATGAGAAATATCCGGCTATGCCGGACGCTGGTAACCGATTCGATTCCGAAATCTTTCAATTCGTGCAAGATGCCGTTTGCGTGAGGGTCGTTTGCTTGTGCCGTACGAGAGAGTTCAATCCGCCAGATGTTCATTTATTGCTCCACATATCTGTCATTGTCAAAAGCTTAACTGTTTTTATTTGTTGATAAACGTCATAAATTCCTGTTTGTCCAAACCACCGACGTGCGAGTTGGCGGTTTGTGTTTGGCCGTTTTGGACCCGGATCAAGAAGCCGGTTGGAACGCCACTGACATTATATTTTCGAGCCAGGGCTTTGTCACGGTCAATATCGGCGGAGACAAAAATAACGTCGTTATCCAGTGAGCGTTTGACTTGTGCGTCGTTCAGGACGGTATTTTTGTAGGTTTTGCACGGCCCGCACCAGGTGGCACTGAACAGGAGGTAGATGGGTTTATTTTCGGCTTTGGCGCGATCGAGGGCGGCGTCGAATTGCCTCGATCCGGAATCGGAATCGCGGACCTGGTCTTTTTTGACGGTGGACGCGGAGTCGGTGGTTACGGCGGAGTCGGTGGCCCCGTTGGAATAGGTTCCATTGTAGGTTGTTGTTTCTTCAGCGCAGCCGATAAAAACGACCATCCCGATGACGAACAACAGAGCGAAACATATACGATTCAAGGTCCAACAAGTTTTTGATGTCATGGCTTTTCCTCTCATTTCATTTTGAATAATTTTACTGAAAAAAACACGGTTCACCAGAAAATATTACTTTGCCCCAATTTGTTTTTGCGTTTTTGCGTTGCCGGCGGAGTAATGATGATTACGTTGCCGGCGTGGGCACCCCCTTTCCCATTTAAATGAACCCGGCGTCATTGTCGAATCGGTTACCAGTCGTTCCGAGCAATTTTTCTTTTTTCATTTTGTGTTAACGTTTGAGCCTAAGGTGACGAGGATGGTTTTCGCGATGCGATGATGATAGAATTTCCCCGCCGCCCATACGGGCGATTATTATTTCGATGTTTAGTTTACCAGAGAACCCCCTTTTTGGTGATTTATCATACCGTGAAGAGGCCAAATGGGAAAGTATTTTTTTATTTTTTTGTGGGTTCGGACTTGGGTGGGCGGCTTTGCGGGATCGAAAATTCATCGGCCCCAGGTGGATGAAAAAAGCGGGGGGAATTGGTGTTTTTGCGAAAAATGATCATAAAAAAAGTCTCGGCCGGTAGGGGTTGGACCGGCCGAGACTAACGATACACAACTTGGGTGAAGTTGTTAGGGTTTCGTTTTAGAAGTCACTTATTTTTTCCAAGGAATCCGCTTTCTTTTTTTCTGAATCAGACTTGGCGTATGTTTCGCCGGAGTTTGATTGTTTGGTGTTAGTTTTTTTGGTGGAACCAACGGACGCTATAGCGAGGTTCGCAGCATTTACACTGTCGATTCCGCTGATGAGCGTGGCGAGTTGGTCGACCGTTTGCCGGAGGACCTGAGCCTGGCTGGAGAGTTCCTCTGAGGCGGAGGCGGATTCTTCGGCTCCGGCGGCGTTTTGTTGGACGACTTTGTCCATTTGCCCCATGGCGGCGTTGACTTGTTCGATTCCCTTGGCCTGTTCACGCGAGGCGGTTGTGATTTGTTCGACGAGGGAAGCGACCTGGGAGGCGGACTGATTGACGTTTGCGAAGGCCTGCTCAAGTTCGGTGTTGAGTTCGCTTCCTTTTTTCACCCGCTCGATGGTATCCTGAATCAGGCTGCCTGTTTCGTTTGCGGCCTGTGCACTTCGCTGGGCGAGGTTTCGGACTTCATCGGCGACGACGGCGAAGCCTTTGCCATGTTCACCGGCCCGTGCGGCTTCGACTGCGGCGTTGAGAGCCAGGAGGTTGGTCTGGAAGGCGATTTCTTCGATAACCTTGATGATTTTAGCGATTTTGGTACTTGCATCGGTGATGGACCCCATGGCTTCGGAGGTTTGTCCCATGACCTTCTGTGCCTGGCCGACGACTTGGGTGGTCTGGGTCATCAGGCCGTTGGCTTTGTCGGCATTTTCGGCATTGGTTTTTCCCATGGAGGCCATTTCTTCGAGTGCGGAGCTGGTTTCTTCGAGGCTTGAAGCCTGCTCGGAAGCGCCTTGGGCGGCGGATTGACTTGAAGCGGAGACCTGCCCCGACGCGGCGGCGACCTGATCGGCCCCGCTGGTGAGGTCGGAGATGATTCGATTGATCGGTTTGACGATGCTACGGGTGATGACCAAGGCGAGGATGACGCCGAGGATGATACTTCCGACCGACAAGGTCATCATCAGGACATTTGTTCTGGCGGACACTGCCTGCATGTCAGCTTGGAGGACCTCCTGGAGTTTGTTGATCGATTCGACGATCGTATTCTCTGCGGCAGCCATCTGAATGTTGGTATCCTGAGCGGTTTTGAGTGCGGAATAGTATTGGGTACCGGCTTTTTCGTATTCTGCGAGATATCCGTCAAGGTCTTTAGCGATTTTGGTGAGATTTTCATCGTCTTTGACGAAGGCGGCCCATTTTTCAATACCGTCATCCAAAACCTTGAGCTGGTTCCGATAGTCGGTAAAGTCGATATCTCTTTTCTTGAGCATCAAAATATTGGCTTGAGCTCGAAGCAAGAAGAACGGTTTGATGATTTGTTCGTCGAGTTTGGATCCGATGTCGGCCCATTTCAGGAGCGTTTCGGTGTCGTCAGCTTTGCGGGCTTTGTTTTTCTCGGTTTCGATGACGTCGGCAATCAGTTGATCGACCTTGCCGGTGATATTTCCTCCGATGATGCCCCAGGATGCGATAGCGTTATCCATTCCTTTTTGCGCATCGGTGAGTTTGGTGAAGGTATCTTTATAGCTTTGGAGGGCTGTCATGGACGCGGCGATCATGTCACGATTTTGATCGGTCAGCCCGTCGAGTGTTTTGAAATTTGTCAATCCATTGCTCAGCGTGGAATAGGCTTCCTGCCATTTATCGTTTGGATTCTGAGTTTCGTTGGGATAATTTTCAAAACCCTGAATGGAGAAATCTTTACGGAAGCCGGCCACTTTGTTCATTTCCGCCAGACGTTCGCTTCCTTTTTCCATAAAGCCGACGTTACGGATCACCGAGCCGAGTCCACTCCAACTGGTGTATCCCAGAATTGCGGTGATAACGAGAATAATTCCAAACCCCATTGCCATTTTGCTTGAAAGTTTCATGTTCTTCATTTTTGTCTCCTCGAAATGTGTGTTTACTGAAAACTTTTCAACCCGACCAACAGGACCCGTCTTCGGACGTAAAAAACAAAAAAGGCACAACCGAAATTAGCTCTTCGTAAAGAGGTCTTTCGATTGTGCCTTCGACTTGCAGACCCATTGTTCTGCCCGACAAGGCCGCTTATTTCAAGCGATCACTTGTTTTAGTATCGGTATTTTGCGAAGTGACTTTATTTAAATTCTTAATTTCAGTTTTTTCATTCATGATGTTTTCCAGTTTTTTTCGGATAAACCCTAATTCCCGCGATTTAAAGGCATTTTTGGTCGATTCGAGAACTTCCACGGTTTCATGCAGGGCATTATTTAAGATGGACAGCCGGGGACAATTCATCATGTGGCAGGCTTCGGGGTTAATATTGGGATTGAAAAGCGATCTGGCGAGAGCACGAATATCCTTAATTATTTTGAGAATATTGCAAAAGGAAATATCCATAAAGTCGCTTACAGGGAGGAAGGTGGCGTAACGGGAGTTTTCCTTGCAGGCGGATTCGATCGTTTCCATTTGTTTGTCCCATTCGTGAAGCTGTCGGCGGATCAAACGAGTTGCGTTGAAAGTTCGACGCAGGCGGATGGCGTCGGATATCTGTTTTTTGAACTGCTCGTAGTCGATCGGTTTTATCAGGCAGGCGGTCACAGGTAAATTCAAGACGTCGATCATAAAATCGGCGGAAGGCGACTGGGCAATAACAATGATGGGGAGGACATTCTCATTATTTTCTTTGCACGCAATCTGGCGAATAAATTCCAGTTGGGGTTCGACAGTTTCGTCGACCTCGACAATGGTTAAATCATATTCATTCGTCCGCATCTGTGTTCGAGCGTCAGATAAATCGTGTGCGCAATGACATTGAAACCCCTGCGCGGTTACAAAATCGCAGATCGAATTTATCCACGCGGTATCTTGACCCACAACAATGATAGAGCCTAAATCGTTCATATCCGCCACACCTTTTGTTACTATTTGCCACTTCTTCGGGTAAAAATAAAAAGCACAATCGAAAAACTTTTTCATTAAAGTAATTTCGATTGTGCCTTCGACTTACAGACCTTTATCTGCCCGACAAGGCTAAATCATTTCATGTTATTTCAAGTGTAATACGTTGATTATCGACACAAAATCGAAACGCTTTAATCTTTTGGACCTTTTGCACAAAGCCGATTTTCTCTTTTAATGCGCTTTTGACTTAGTGTGTCGTCGTTTCGGACCCGGAGGAAAGTCGAAGGGTCTTTGTTTGCTGACATCGTGTCGCTTCGACAGTCTCAGCGACCGAAAGTTCGATATTTGTAATGTTACGACACTGTTAAATCAAAATCGCATCATTGCATCCTGCCGCATCAAAGGATCACAGGCATGGATACAATTTTTTCTTCAATATATTTGGGCCCTGGATATGTATATGAAGTGATTATACCACGATATTTTAAAAAGCAAACAAGAGGTAGAAATTGTATTTGAGTGGATTTGGGCCATTTTTTTGATGAAGTTGCCGTTACCGTATTCACAGTCTAAAAGGAGCCGACAGGGGTTTTGTCACAACCATAACAACGATCCGAACCATCATTGATTTCATATAAACGCGGGATTTTACGGGCAGGAATTCAGATGTTTTTCTCAACTTCGGTGGAAGCAAACCCCATGGCGATGGCGGTTCGGACGAGGCTTGCGGTACTATCGACGTTGAGTTTTCGGGTCATTCGATAACGGTGATTTTCAATGGTTCGGACGGAACAATTGAGCAGCTGGGCAATTTCCTTGTTGCCTTTTCCCTCGACGACGAATTTCAGGATTTTCCGTTCTGTTTTTGTAAGGAGTTGATTGAGTTTATTCTCCTTTGTTTCATGCAGTTTTAAGGCGTTATCGACGATGGGCAGAAAGGTGGCTTCATCCAGAGGTTTTTCAAGATAATCCAGGGCACCGGCTTTAACGGCCTGGACGGCGGCAGGGATCTCGCCAAAGCCGGTGATGACCAGGACGGGCAGTAAC